>JBBRUN010000194.1:0-9239 GCA_038247765.1 Gemmatales bacterium
ACGCTCCGGCACAGTTTCGCCACGCACGTGCTCGCCGGGGGGGCCGACCTGCGGAGCGTCCAAGAATTACTGGGCCACGCGTCGATCACCACGACGCAGCATTACACGCACATCGACCGGGATCGATTGAAGGCGATGCACAAGAAGTTTCACCCGCGCGGGTAAGCGATTCCCAAAAGCTTCGGCCGGGTGCGGCGAATCTCCTAATGTGAATGTACCCCGTCTCCCCGCTCGTCAGGAGCCGACGATGTCCGCGAAGATTTCCGATGCGCCGCTCGATCCGGTGAACAATCCCCGCCAGCCGTTCGGCTTGCCCGCGGGCACCGTGCGCGGGTTTCTCTCACTCTTGATCTGCGCGTTCTTCTGGTTGGTCTTGCTCTGGCCGAGCGATACGTTGGCCAAGCCGCTGCTCGGGCACTTCTTCATGCTCGCGATGGTCTTGATGGCCTTCGCGTCGTCGCCGACCACGCATACCGGCACGCGGGACAAATCGTTCACGCCGTGGCTCATGCGGTTCTTGTTCGTCGGCGGGACGATCCTCGTCGTGGCGTACACGCTGGTAAAAGACCCGGTCCAGTTTTCGCAACGCCTGACACCGAACCCGAGCGAGTTCACCGACTGGTGGGGAACGTTCCTCGCCGTCACGTCGGGCGGCTTCGCGTTGGGTCTGTTCATCCGCTTCGCTTTCGGCCGGCATAACCCGATCTTCTTGACCTTGCGGTCGTGGCTTTCGGTGGTCTCGATAGTGATGTTGGCAATCGAACTCGCCCTGTTTATAGCTTACACCAGCAGCGGCGAAAGTAAGCCGGAACAGTTTATGCACTACTGGCAAGCCTTCGAAGTCGCAACCGTCGCGGCCTACTTCGGCACGCGATCCTAGCCCGCTCTCATACGATCTGCCGTCCGGTTTTGCAAACGGACGGCAGACGGCAGCGAGTTAATTGCCGCCCGGTTTGCGGTCACCTTCTCCACCCGGCTTACCGGGTTGGCCCGGACGGCCGGGGCCTTCGCCGCCCGGCCGACCACCGCCTTCGCCGGGACGTCCGCCGGGGCCACCCATCGGCCCACGCTCTTTCATTTCCCTGAACATCTTCTTTTGATCGTCGGTCAAGATCTTCTCGAGCTTGGCGTCGAGTTCCTTCTGGAGTTCGGCGAACTTCTTTTTCTGGTCGTCGGTCAGTTTGAGCTGCCTCGCGACGAATTCGGGCATCACTTGGCCCGGGGTCGGTGGCCCGCCCATGCCTGGGAAACCTCCGCCGGGAGGGCCACCGGGACCACCGCCCGGACGCCCGCCGCCGGGGGTGGCGCCGGCGCCTTCGGCGGCGACGAGAGCGATCAGCTCATCCTTGGTCACTTTGCCGTCTTTGTTTTTGTCGGCCCGTTCGAACAGCTTCATCAGGCGTTCGTCGGTCACTTCTTCTTTCGTCAGTTCGCCGTCTTTGTTTTTGTCGAACCCGAGCATCTTGACAACGAGTTCCGCTCCGGCGGAAGGTTTGGGCTTGTCCGCTGGTTTTTCGGGCCGTTGGGCCTGGGCGCCGCCGGTGAAGGCGAGCAGGCCGGCGGTCAGGAGCAGTTTCGATCGCAAACGCATGGCAGTTTCCTTTCGAGAAACGGTGGTGGGCGAGCCGGCCGCGTCAGCGGTCGGCGGCCGTAGGCATCACTCAGTCTTTGTCCGCCGGCGTTTTGCCGAGGACGATGTTGAAGTTCGCGGAGAGTTCGCCGATCTTGGATTCCTTGATCGGCTTGAACTCCGCGAGCAGCAATTCGCGTTCGAGGATGCCGCCCGCGCCGCGGAAGACACCGTCGTTTTTGTTCTGGGGATTGTCCGCGACGAGGATCTGGGTCGTCAACAATTCTTTGCCGCCCTTCTTCACCTTCACATGGATGTGCGGTACCTTGCCGGGGTAGGCCAACGGTTTGATGGTGCGGAAATAGTACTCGCCGGTGCTACCCGTGGTGAAGCGGCCGAAGCCTTGGAAGTTCTTGTCTTGCTGGCTCGCTTTGCCGGCGCTACTGCGGAGAAATCCCCGGCGGGACAAACTGGATTCGAACGGGAACATGCGTCGCTCTCCTTCGTTGGTTTATCGCGGTATTGTCGAACTCAACGTCCACCGGGGCGACCACCGCCACCGGGTCGCGGGTTGCCACCGCGGAACCCGTTGAACTTGGTACCCATCAATTCCGTCCAGAGCTTCATTTGACTCGGCGTCAGGATTTCCAACGCTTTTTCCATCAGCCCTTTCGGCGGTGGGCCGGGACGGGGGAAACCAGCTCCGCCACCGGGGAATCCGCCGGGGCCACCAAAGCCGCGCGGCTTCTCCGCGAACGGCGGCGAGTGATCGTTTTCCAACAGCCGCAAGCGATCGCGTTGATCGACGGACAATTCCAACTTCTTGATCACGACCGCTTCGCGGAAGGCCAGAACACCCCGACTCTGCAAGGCGATTTGTTCGAATCGGCGGCGCTGCACCGGAGTCAACAAAGCGGCGATCTCTCCCTCGTGACGGCGCATTTCGTCCAGCATAGCCCCGTCGCGCTGATCGCGGGTCATCTTCAAGAAGTCCCCGAAGCGATCCCCGTTCGGCTCGATTTCGCGGACGATCGTCCGGGCGCGGCCGCGCTGGTCGTCGTCCATCTTCAGTTCGTCTTGGACTTCCGGACTCTCGAGCAACACGTGCTTCCACGCCCCTTGGATCACGGCCAAGTCCGACAGGATCTTCAACACGCGGGTCCGCGTTTGTTCCAACTCCGCTTGGGCCGTGGGGTCGTCGCGGCGCTGGTCGAGAAACTCTTGGTAGAAGGCGAGAGCCGTTTCCAGCAATCTCTTGCGGATCGCCTGCATCTGCGGGCTGTCGCCGAACTCCTCGTTGGCGATGCGGATCATTTCATCGGCCGAGCGGCGGGCCAATTGAAACCGATCCTCGGCCTCTTCGGCCCGCAGTTTTTCTTGCTGGTAAGCCGCATTCGTCCGCGTCTGTTCGCGGGCGATCACCGCCGTCGTGATCCCGAGCACAACCACGCTGAAGATCAACCCGAGGATCGCGGCCCGGAAGTACGCCGGATGGCGGCGGATCCACTTGCGACTGCGGTCGATCAGCGAAGGCCGGCGCGCGGCGATCGGCCGATCTTCGAGGAACCGGCGCAAGTCCGCCGCCATCTCACCGGCCGTGGCGTAGCGATCTTGCGGGAACTTCGAGACCGCTTTCAACACGATGGTTTCAAGTTCGACCGGTATCATGCGGTCGATCGATTTCAGCGTGCGCGGCTCATCGTGCAAGATCGCGTGCAGCACACCTTGCCGGTCGGTGCCGGGGAAAATCGGCTGCAGCGTCAGCAATTCGTACAGGGTCGCGCCCAGCGAGTAAACGTCGGTGCGATGGTCGATCATCAGCCGCTTACCGGCGGCTTGTTCCGGGCTCATGTACCGAAGTGTGCCGAAGACATCGCCCGTGCGCGTCTGGCCGAGGTCGGCGGACACGTGGGCCAAACCGAAATCGGTGATCCAGATTTTGCCTTGGCCATCGAGGAGCAAGTTCGCGGGCTTGATGTCGCGGTGCACGACGCCGTTGTCGTGGGCATATTCGAGTGCGGCCGCGACTTGTTCCGCGAGATTCGCGACGGTGCGGTGGTGTTCGCGCGATCCGCCGCGCGAGCTCGATGCCGCATCGGTGTGGTCGCGCTTCGTAATGCCCGCTCTCATGTTGACCGTCGTTTCCCCGTGCGGTTCTCCGGTGTCGCCGCGGCGCTCGCGGATGACGGCATCGAGCGGCTGGCCATCGATCAACTGCATCGCGTAGAAATGGACGCCGCGCTCGGAGCCGACAGCGTACACCGGCACGATGTTCGTGTGGTGCAACTGCGCCGCCGCGTGGGCTTCGGTCTTGAACCGCTGCAGTTGCTTGGTGTCGAGGCCAGCCGCAAACGGCAGGACTTTCAATGCCACCCGCCGGCCGAGCGATAACTGGAAGGCTTCGTACACGACGCCCATGCCGCCCCGGCCGATTTCGCGGACGATGCGGAAATCACCCAGTGGCTCGTTGATGATCTCCGGTTCCGACTTCGGCGCCGGCGCTCGGAAGGCCAAGCCCGCGCCGTGCGCCAGTTCGATGCCATCCAAGCATTCGTCCATCACCGAGGCGAGGTCGGGGAATTCTGCCAAGTACCGTTCGCGATTCGGCGTACGGCCCGCTTCGAGCGCGGCCAAGTAATCGCGCGCCACAATCAATAGGCGGGGGTCGTCGTGGAGGTCGGGCGGTGTCGATTTCACAGGGCACCCCCGAATGTTTTCCGGAGTTGCGTCAGCCCGCGCAGCCAGAGTTTCTCGACGCTGTCGACCGAGCGATCCATGCGCTCGGCGATCTGCGCGAAGGTCAGCGATTCCAAATGCCGCAGGACGATCACCGTTTGATAATCCGGCGGAAGGTGGCTGAGCGCCTCCGCGACTTGCAAGGTTTGTTCGCCGCGCATCACCTGTTCGCTCGGCGATGAGTGCGGATCGACGGCGATCCCGGCTAGCGCCACCGACGAATGATCGAGGTCGGCGACGATCGACTTTTCCAGCCGCAAATCTCGGGCTTGCGTGCCGAAATACCGGCGGATTTGATTCGCCAACGTCCCGGCGAGAATCTCGCGGAGCCATTGGACGAACTGCGGCTCCGCTGTACCGCGGAACGTCGGAAAGTAGCGGTGGGCGTCGAGGAACACTTCCTGAACCAAGTCGGACGCGTCGACTTTCCCCTGCAATTTTCGGCCGATTTCGATGCGGGCCAATAAGCGGAGGTAATTGCGATACTGTTCCAACAGCCGGCCCAGAGTCGCCCCGTCGCCGGTGCGGGCTTCCATCAGCAGCGATTGGGCGTCGGTGGTCATACCTCAAGGGTAACGACCGGAGAGCCAAATCCGCCGCGGCAAACCGAAGATAATTCGGTCGATCAGTTCGAACTGAATTTCGGCGGGAATGTGCGCCCAGAATTCCCGGAGGGCCGGAGCGCTGCGACCAGTAATTCCGCCCGCAGCCCGGCATCCGGTTCCGCGAGCAATTGTTGCTTAAACGGCAGTGGCAAGGGCAAACAGTACCCCAGTTGATCGCAGACGGTGTCGAGCGGGGAATCCCCCGCGAAGAGCGCCGTCAGTTGCGCGTGGGCCGGGCTGTCTTTTGCAAACCGGGCGAGTACCGCATCTCGCAAATTTCCCCGGTGATCGATGGCCCCTGGCCAATCGCCGGTTCCGAGTGCGGGAACAATTCGACCGTTCGCCAAGCGGTAGAGTTTGTCGTCGTCGGCGATCTCCGAGTCGACCGCCAAGCGTGCCAAGCCGCGCAGGTGCAAGTTGTACCGACCGTCCGACATCCGCTCGTGTTCGACGATTCGCCCCAAACAAGCGACCGATTCGATTGCCGGTTTCGCGTCGTAGTCGTCGTGCCAATCGGGCCGCAAGAGAACCAGTGTAATGAGTTGATCCGACGCGAGGGCGTCGGCCGTCATCTGCCGGTAGCGGTGCTCGAAGATGTGCAGGCCCTGATCGATGCCGGGGAACAGCACGAGACTCGGCAGCGGGAAAATCCGTGCGACTCCGGCGAATGAATCGAGTGCGGCTTGATCTTCCCACATGGCGTGTGCCCTTCCCGATCACCGAGTCGTCGTCTCCGCGTCCCCACACAACATCATGGTAGCGCCGGCGCGGCGACCCGATCCAAACCGTCGGCAAGTTCGTTTCAATCCGCCGCTTTCTTGCTGCGCTTCAAATGCAATAGCGCTTGCGCTTCGGAGCGTTGCTTGTAGAAAGGATCGAGCGGATAACAACCGGACACGAGACCGTTCCGCGGCGCAGTCGTGCAGTCGCTGAACGTCCGGCAGAGCCGCTTGAACTGCAACGCCCGACCGGCGAGCACATCGGCCGGCAGTTCCGGGTAACTCAAAACCATGCGCCCGAGGCCGACGGAATCCACCGTCCCATTCCGCACCGCCGCTTGGCCGACGTACGGCAGCCATTCTTGCAAATAGGTATAGCCCGACCCCACGAAGAAGAGCGACGGCGCGGCCGCCTTCAACTGGGCCGTGACATCGATTTGACGGGCGACGCCGACGAGCGGTTCCTCGGGGCTGGCATAGCCATCAGACGGGGGAAATACCGCCGGCCGTTGGATGTGCGGCGTGTAGTACGGACTTCCCGCCGTGGTGCAAACGAGTTGCACGCCGAGTTGTTCGAGCAGTTTCACAAAGCGGATCGGCTCCGCGAGATCGATCCCGGTGCCGGTGCCATCGCCGCCGAAGGCGTAGGGATACGAACCGGTGTGCGATGCCACCCCAATACCGCCGTCGCCGGGTCGGAACGGCGCGAAATCGATCGCGCTGAAGCGGACGCCCAGCGCGAGCCTGGGAGCGGCGGCTCGGAGACCTTCGACGATCTCGCGCAGGAACCGCGTGCGATTCTCGAAGCTTCCGCCGTAGCGGCCGGGGCGATCGACCGCCGAGAGGAATTCGTGCCCCAAGTAACCGTGGCAGTGTTTGAGATCGACGAAATCGAAGCCGATATCGGCCGCGAGTTCTCCCGCCGCCACGAAGTCGGCGACGATGTCTGACACGTCGCTGTCACTCAGGACCAGGTGATCCGCTGCCAAGTTGAACTTCGCATCGAGAACCGGGTGGCGATACAGGATTTTGGGCTCCATCCGGCCTTTATCGTTCGGTCGCGCGAAGCGACCCGAGTGCGTGAGTTGCAACCCGACCACCAAACCCTCCGGATCGCCGTGGGCATTCTTCAAGTCGTCGAGCAGACCGCGGATCGCCGGGGCCGTGTGCGGGTTGAGCATCAACTGGTTCGGGTTCGCCCGGCCGTCGGGTCGCACCGCCACGGCTTCGCCGCCCCAGATGAGCTTGGCCCCCGATTGGCCGAAGCGCTGCCAGCGCCGCACCGTGAGATCGCTCGGGAAGCCGTCGGTGGTGCCATCCCAACCTTCCATCGGCAGGATGCAAAAGCGATTGCCGATGGTGCGACCATCGTTCAAGGTGAAGGACTGCGCCAGCGGGCCGGTCGGTTCGAGAACCTCGTCGAAAGGGATGTTTGCCCTGACGGCGTCGAGGTGGGATCGGAACTCCCCGGCCGACTTCAACTGGGCGATCCGTTTGATCGGGGTCATGCCAAGATTCCCGCCAGCGTTTCGAGTCGGTCGAGGATGTCCTTCAACACGGCCCGGTCGGAATCGGGCCGCGTCGGGCTGTTCGGGTGCGTGTTGTCGCAGTCGATCCAACCGCGCAGTTTCAGGAACATCGCGGCCGAGTGCTTGTAGGCCGGCACGGGAGGGCGGAACGCGAAGAACCCGAGGTACTGCAAGAGGTCGTTGAGCTCGTAGAAGCCGGCGTGCCCCTCGGCCCAGAGTTTGTCGCGCAGGGCGAACTCCGCCGGGGCGAAAGTGCTAAGACCGAGGAGGTAATCGCTGCCGTATTGCACCATGTCGATAGCGAGGTCGTTGCCCGTCAGGACCATAAACTCGGGCCGGACGCGGTTCCGCAATTCGAGGCGCTGCCATTCTTCGACTCGGTGCAGCGAAGAGTGTTTGGCCCCGATGCACTCGTTCACCCCGAGCAAACCCGCGTAGGTGTCGAGGTCGTAGATTGCGCCGAACGGTGCGAATTGCTGGCCGAGTTCGAAGGCGAGGAACTTCCCGCAGTGTTCACCGATACGACGGTATGACCGCACGATCTCCGGGCCGGGTTGCGAGGTGAGCCCGTACGATTGAAAGATGATCGGCGTACCGCGGTGCTTCATGATTGGGTCGATGGCGCGGCGGTAAGCGTCGAAGTCGAACTTCGCCCCCGGCGCGTCGGCGACGTAGGCCCCGGCGACATAATCGACGGAGGCGATTGTGCACACGATCGCCTCCGTGAGACCGAGCACCTTCATTCGCGTGGGTTCGTCGATAAGGTTCGCGAAACCGGTGTCCATGTTGACGGCCGGAATCAAGCTGCTGCGCAGCGTCCGCGAAAGTTGCGACGCGAACCCGTCGGGATCGAAGACCCCATTCTCTTTGAATGGCAGCAGAATCGCCGACATGCCGGTGATCTTTCGCTCCGGGTGGAGCATCGCGATGGTGTCGAGTGTCATGGCTATGTCACCCGCGCAGGAAGGTGAGGAAGTTGTCTTTCAAGAACATCCGCGCGTCGCGTTCGATCTCGGCTTCGGTCAACGGCCAACCGGCGGCGAGCAGATCGGTGTATTTCTCCGTCAGTACGCGGCCGATCACTGTGCGCGAGTGGTCCCATTTGTAGATGAGTTGATCGAGCACGCGGGCGTCCGAGTGCTGCGGGATGACGGAAGTACCGAGGAGTTCGATCCGTATCCGGGTGATTTCGTCGATCAGCGATGGGTTGTTGAGGAACCACCAGCAACCGAAGGGCATGAGGTTGCCGAACTTCCGGGCCGCGACGGCGAGGTCGTGCTGGTTCTCGCGCGCCAGCATCGTCGCGAAAAAGCGGTTGTTCGGGAACCGCTGACACAGGGATGTCACCGCCGTCACATCGGCGAGGCCGCCGGTGTCGGCCGCGTCGCGGAGGTCCGGGTTCACGGCCCTCCGGCTGCCGATCATCATGGCGAAGGGGATGTTCCGCTCCTCGCACACAGGCAGCACGACCTTCTCCAGGATCTCGGACGATCGAAACTCCGGCGGCAGGCTCACGGCGCAGTAGATGGCGTTCACGCGGTCGCACCACTCGTTCACAAACCGCTTCGTTTCGCGGATCGCCGTCTCGGTCAACGCTTCCTCGACGGCGTAGCCCCATTCCGCGAGTTTCTTCCCGGCCCGAGGCCAATCGAGCAGAAGTAGATCGAACCGGAGAACGCCGGTGAAACGCGAGTCGGGCGAGATTCCCGCCAGCCAACGGCCACGTTCGTTGTCGTCGAACACGGCGTTCGTCATCGTGATCGATTCGACGTTGGCCAGTCCCATCACGCGGTCGATGTAGTCGTTCGGGTCCTGTTCGCGGAACCACTGTCGATGACTTGTCAGCGATTTCACCCCGGGATCGAGCCCGAGTTTCGACAATGTCGTCACGACCCCCCGGCACGCCTCCGATAGCGGCGTTCGCTCGACGAACAATTGTTTCCAAATGTGGTCGGCTTGTTCGGTCTTGGTCATCGCCCAGAACTGGGCGTAGGGCAGTTTGGTCGCCGGCACCGCGCGGAACACCTCGGCGATGAGGTAGTGGTACGTCACCAATTCATCGAGGCCCCAGAGCATCAGG
>JBBRUN010000195.1:0-9233 GCA_038247765.1 Gemmatales bacterium
GGCGGTGTCCAAACCGCCACCGGCGACATCAACGGCGACGGCACGCCCGACATCATCGCCGCGGCCGGGGCCGGCGCCGGGCCGCACGTCAAAGTCTTCGACGGCCTTACGGGCGCCGAAATCCGCAGCTTCTTCGCTTACGATCCGACCTTCCGCGGCGGCGTCTTGGTCGCCTCCGGCGATGTCGATGGCGACGGCTTCGACGACATCATCACCGGGGCCATGTCGAGCGCCGCGCCGCACGTCAAAGTCTTCAGCGGCCGCACCGGCCAAGAAATCCAGAGCTTCTTCGCCTTCGATCAATCGATCACGACCGGCGTCCGCGTCGCCTCGGCCGACATCAATGGCGACGGCCGGGCCGACATCGTGGCCTCGACCGGCGAAGGCGCCCCGGCCCGCGTCCGCGCCTTCGACGGCACGACGCTCGCGCTGCTATCGGATCTCTCGGTGTTCGACGGCTACGCCGGCGGCGTCTACGTCTCGGCGGGCGATTTCGACGGCGACGGTCGGGCCGATATCGCCGTGAGCTCCGGGGTGGGGGCTTCGCGCGTCGCGGTGTACAACGCCGGCGGCGGCGAACTCGCCAGCTTCTTCGCGGATACGTCGAACGCCTCGGGTGTGCGGGTCGCGATGAAAGATCTCAACGGCGACGGCATCGCCGACGTCATCACGGGCGCCGGCATCGGCACGGCGTCGCGAATCACCGGCTTCTCCGGCGCGGGCTTGGGCATCATCGAAGACTTCTACCTGTTCGACTCCGGCGTCCGAACCGGCGTGTTCGTCGGGTAAGCAGCGGAAGCCACCGGGACAAACCCGGTGGCTCGTGGGTGGAACGAAATGCGACCCTGAGCAATTCCTGTTTGGTCGATAACGGGGGCGAGTCAACCGACGGGCGAATATTCATCCACCGGCGGCTTCGGCAAACTGGCATCGGCGAGCAAGCGGACTTTCGGCACGCTCACCGGCACGACGTTCTTCGCCAAACCGATCAGCGATAACGCCTTGATGAACGTGAAGGTCAAATCGATTTCCCACCAGCGGTGGCCGTGGCTGGCGGCGCGCGGGGCGGCGTGGTGGTTGTTGTGCCACCCTTCACCGTTGGTGAGTAGCGCCACCCACCACGTATTCCGACTGCGATCGCCCGTCGAATAATTCTGGTAACCCCAACGGTGAGCGGCGCTGTTCACGAACCAAGTGATGTGCCAGACGTAGACCGTCCGCATCACGATGCCCCAGGCGAACATCTGCGCGGCCGCCGTGATCAAGCCGTCGATTCCGTCGATGGCGAAGCCGATGCCGGCGGCGGCGGCGAGCAGCAGTATCAAGTGGGCGATATAGTATTTCCACCAGCGGCCACGTTGGTGCAGGCGTTTCAAGAATCGGTCGCGGAACAAGTCCGGGATGTACTTGGCGTAGGTGTCGAAGCCATCCATGCGCCGATCGTGGGTGTAAATCCATTGCATGTGGCCCCAATAGAAGTTGTCGACGGGGCTGTGCGGATCGCCCTCTGCATCGCTCTTCTGGTGGTGGATGCGGTGCGTGCAGACCCACTTATACGGTGGCCCTTCGAGGCTGCAGACCCCGCAGAGCACGAATATCTTTTCGAGCCAGCGCGGGAACTCGACCGAGCGGTGGGTCAGTAAGCGGTGGTAGGCGAGGTTGATACCGATGGAACCGAAGATGGCGTTGCCGACGAGCAGGTAGATCGGGAAATACCACGTGAAGAACGGCTCGAAAAAGGCGAGCGGCATCAACAAGTGGAACGTCACGAGCACGGCCACGAAGAGCGGAATCAATTTGGGCCGGGCGGCTTCGGGCACAGGAGGATTCCAAAACTGTGGCGGACAATAGGGAGTATCGACCATTCGGGCCCATTCCCACTACTTTTCCCGGCGGATCGACCATTCGGTCAGTTGTTCGAGGATCGCCCGGCATTCGGACTTCGGCACACCGTCCAAGCAGGCCCGCGCAGTGCGGGCGTGCTCCTCGGCCGTTCGCTTCGCATATTGTAACGACCCCGAGCGAATCAGGGTATCCGTAACCGCGGATCGTTGCTGCGGGCCGGGGTTACGCAACAGCGTGCGGAACTCGTCGGCTTCCTCCGCCGGTAGCGTGTTCAGGGCGTGGATCAATGGCAGCGTCATCTTCTGTTGTTCCAAATCGGTTCCCAAAGTCTTCCCGGCTTTCGCTTCTTCCCCCGTGAGGTCGAGCAGGTCGTCGGCGATTTGGAATGCGATTCCCAAGCTGCGGCCGTAGGTCGCGAAGCGCTCGGCGACCGGTTCCGACGCCCCGGCGTAGAGCGCCCCGAGGCGCGTGGCCACTTCCGTGAGCGCCGCCGTTTTTCCGTCGATCATGGCGAAGTACTCGGCTTCGGTGAGGTGCCAATTGCCGCGCTCGCGGGTTTGCAGCAGTTCCCCGGCGCAGACTTTGTTCGTCGCCGCCCCGATGAGCTGGCAGGCCCGGCCATCCACGGTGCTTGTGAGGTGGAAGGCGTGGGTGAAAAGCATGTCGCCGAACAGAATGCTGACTTTGTTGCCCCACTCGGCGTTGAAGCTAACGTTGTGCCGGCGGGTGTCGGCCTCGTCGAGGACGTCGTCGTGGACGAGCGTCGCCGTGTGGATCATTTCCACGGCCGCTGCGAGGATGTGGTGCTCCGGGGCGACCTGCCCACAGGCCTTCGCGGTCAGGAAGACGAGCGCCGGCCGGAGGCGCTTGCCCCGGTAGTGCCGGAGGTGCTGAATCATCGGCGCGACCGGCGAACGGTGGCTCGCCAACGTCTCGGCGAAGATCCGATCCGACTCGACGATGTCCGCAAGAACCGGGGCGAAGGGGCTAACGGCGGGCCGGGTGAAGCTCGGGGCCATCATGGGTGTCGAAAGATCCAGAGCGGGGATGGTGGCGGTCATGTCGGGCTCCGGTTAGTCCGGGCCGTCCCCGCGGGTGTAATCGCCGCGTTGACCGCCCGTTTTCTGGTCGAGCCGGATCGAATCCAGGCTCATGCTGCGATCCACGGCCTTGCACATGTCGTACACGGTCAGGCCTGCGACACTAACCGCAGTCAGCGCCTCCATTTCAACACCAGTCCGGCCGAAAACCCGCACCGTGGCGACGATCCGTACCGAATCGGGCAGCATCGGCTGAAAATCGAGCTCGACCGAATTCAACGCCAACGGGTGGCACAGCGGGATCAAATCCCACGTTTTCTTGGCCGCCATGATCCCCGCGAGCCGGGCGACCTCGAAGACATTCCCCTTTGAAATGGCCCGATTCAAGATCAAATCGAGCGTCGCGGCCTCCATCCGCACGATCCCGGACGCGACGGCGACCCGCTGCGTCGGTGACTTGTCGCCGACGTCCACCATCCGGCTGGCTCCGGCGTCGTCGAAGTGGCTGAGGGGATTCATGGAAATCGCCGTAAAACGGGGGAATGGGCCTGCGCGTTCTCGAACCGGGATTGTATTCGCTGTTGGTCGGCCGACCGCGCCCCGGCACCCGCAACCTCGGCGTGCCCGTCGGTGGCCCGGCCGATTTTTCTGCCTGTGCGCTCGGCAACGCCCTCCTCGGGAACCGACACGACGCGCTCGCCCTCGAAGTGACGCTGCTCGGGCCGACGCTGCAAGCGACCGCGCCGGTAGCCGGGGTCGTGTTCGGGGCGCCGTTCGAATTGTCCGGGTCACGTGACATCGGGCGAATCTTCAACCTCGCAGAAGGGGAAGTGCTGAAGATCGGCGGCACGGCCCACGGTTGCCGGGCGTATGTTTGCGTCGCCGGCGGGTTCGTCGGCACGGAGATATTGGGAAGCGACTCCGCGCTCGAACCGATCCGCCGCGACGATATGTTGGAATGCGCGCTGTCGAATTTGCGATCACGCTGGGGTGCGGGTAAAGCGTATTCGGATTCGGTACTTCTCCGCGTCCTCCCCGGCCCGCAGCGGAGTTGGTTTCCCGATTCGCAATTCTTCGAGCAGACCTACACCGTCGCCGCGGCGAGTAATCGCATGGGCGTGCGCTTGGGCGGGATTCCACTGATTCGTCCGCAGTGTGAACTCGCCTCCGAACCGGTGGCGCCCGGTGCCATCCAGATCACGAACGACGGACTGCCGGTGATCCTCGGCGTGGATGGCCAAACCATCGGCGGCTATCCGAAGATCGCCCACGTCATCCGGGCCGACATCGATTTGTTGGGCCAACTGCGACCATGTGGTCGTGTGCGGTTCGTCGAAGTGATCCCGGAAGAAGCCATGGCGGCCTACCAACTGAAGCGGAACGAATTGAAGCGCTACCTCGCGATGTGGCAGTTTTCGAGTGGGTGAGCCACGACAAAACCCCGGCGCGGGCCGGGGGTTTGTCGGAGTGGGCGATGCAGGGTTTGAACCTGCGACTTCGTCCGTGTGAAGAACGCACTCTACCACTGAGTTAATCGCCCGTTCGCCGGTGACAGTGACCTGACACCGGCGTTTATCGCGAGGTTCATACTTTCGGCGGGAGATTGCTGGAAGCCGCCGGGGCGTCCTCGAACTTCGGCGCGCCCGACGGCGTCACCCGTTGCGGCGGTCGAACCGGCTCCGGCTCGATCGCGGGCTTCGAGGCCCCCGAGGTCGCGTTGGAGATTTCTTCTTCGACCCCGCTGACGCCTTTCTTGAACTCGATCACCGTTTTGCCGAGGGATCGGCCGATATCCGGCAATTTGCGGCCGAACAGCAGCACACCCAACAGTAGCAGCAGGAGCATTTCCTGCATCCCGAGACCCGGAATGAACGCGAACATCTTCCACCCTCCTCAAGGTAGGACCGAAACCGATGCAGGGAGGAGGTTGAAGGTAACCCACCCGGCCGAAAGAAACTGGTGCACCTCCAATATAACACCCAACCCGTGAAAGGGGCAAGGAGTTCGGGCGAAAAGTTTCGATTCGCACGGGCGTGAATCAGAGATTTTCACCACTCAGTCACAGAAGGCACAGAGAATAAGACAAGTATTGGGGTTGAGTGGAGGAGCTTCCTTTCTCCAACGTACGTTTTCTTCTTTCTCACTGTCCTCCGTGACTCTGCGGTGAAAAATTCTTCGCTGCACCAAAAGAAATTAACTCAATTCTACCGACAATTCCATTTGACTTCCCCAATCCGGAGCTTATATTCACTACTGTACTCAATTGCAGTTTACGAAATTGTACATCGGCGAATCGGAATTCCCGCTGCTCGTTTCCAGAACGCTTGGGTTATGCTATTTCGACCGCGTCCATTCCGAGGTGGCACCATGCGCTCGCTCTTTCTCCTCCACGTTCTTTTGTTCCCCGCCGCAATCATCGCCGAGGAACCGGCAGGGCGCAAGCCGTGGATCACCGGAAAGATCACCGGTAGCCCGGAGGCACCGCCGCCCTACAAATCGGCCGATGCTTATCCGAGTGCGAAGTTCGACCATCCGCTGCTCATGGCCCGAATGCCCGGCAACGGTCGGATGTTCGTCGGCGAACAGGGGGGCAAAATCTTCGCGGTGCCGAAGGCCAAGGACGGCAAACCGGAACTGCTCGCCGACTTGCCGAAGGAGTTGAAGAACCTGATATCGCTGAAGGATGCGGACGGATTCGAGGCGCTGTACGGGTTGGCCTTCCACCCCGACTTCGCCAAGAACCGCGCCTGCTTCATCTGCTACACCATCAAAGGCAAGTCCGGCATTCGCAACCTCACCGATGGTTCGCGCGTGTCACGCTTCAAACTCACCGACGGCGATTCGCCCAAGTTGGATGTCGATTCGGAAGAAGTCGTCATCGCGTTCCCGCAAGGCGGGCACAACGGCGGCGACCTGCACTTCGGCCCGAAGGATGGCTATCTCTACATCTCCACCGGCGACGCCACCAACCCGAATCCACCCGACGAGCTGAAGACGGGTCAGGACGTTTCCGACCTTCTCAGTAGTGTTTTGCGGATCGACGTGAATGCGAAACACGCCGGAAAGAACTACGCGATCCCGAAAGACAACCCGTTCGTCGAGACCAAACACGACGGCAAAGCGGCGCGGCCCGAAATCTGGAGTTACGGCTTCCGAAACCCGTTCCGCATGAGCTTCGACCGCGCCACCGGCGAGCTGTGGGTCGGCGATGTCGGCTGGGAAAATTGGGAGATGATCCACCGCCTGAGCAAAGGGAGCAACCACGGCTGGAGCGTCCAAGAAGCCCGGCAGCCGATCAACACGCACTTCAAAATCGGGCCGACGCCGGTACGGGCGCCCGCCATCGAACTCGACCACTCGCAAGCGGCCAGCATCACCGGCGGCTACGTTTACCGCGGCAAGAAATTCCCCGAACTGATCGGGCAATACATCTTCGGCGACTACATGACGAAGCGCGTCTGGGCCGCGAAGTTCGACGGTGACAGGCTGGTGTCACTGAAGGACATCATCGCGCCGACGGTGCGGATTGTGGCCTTCGGCGAGGATGCCGACGGAGAACTCTCGTTGCTCGACTACGACACCGGGAAAGTACACGCGTTGGAGAAGAATGCGACCCCGGAATACGACCCGAAGAAATTCCCCAAGAAACTGAGCGAGACGGGGCTGTTCAAGGACGCGGCGAAGCACGAACTCGCCGACGGGGTCGTCGGGTTCAACATCAACGCGCCGATGTGGCACGACGGGGCCACGGGCTTCCACTTCGTCGCGGTGCCGGGGAATGAACCGATCCTCGACATCGAAGGTCGCAAGGCGCTCGGCGGTACCATCGAATGGCTGCCGTACCAGTTTCACTTCCCCAAGGATTCGGTGCTCGGCAAGACGCTGACGCTTCGCCAAAACGAGAAAACGAAACTTCGAGTCGAAACGCAGATCCTCCATTACGACGGCCTCTATTGGCAGGCCTACACTTACGCATGGCGCGAGGACATATCCGATGCCGACCTCGTCCCGGCCGATGGGGCGGAGAAGCGGATCGTCGTGGACGATGCCCGCGTCCTCGGCGGCAAGCGCGAACTCAATTGGAATTTCGCCAGCCGAACGCAGTGCCTCACCTGCCACACACCGTGGGCCGAAACGACGTTGGCTTTCAACGTCGGACAATTGAATTGGAAACCCAAGCGGTCGCCGGATACGACCGTAACGACCCCGGCTCAACCGGCGTCTGTCAGTCAACTCGAAGAGTTCTGCCACGCAGGATTGCTTAAACGGGTGAAAGGCGATGGCAAGCCGAACCCGCCGTACGACGAGAAGAACACGGCGAAGCTCGCGAAATTGACATACCCCTACGATCCCGAGGCGAAAACAGCGGACCGCGCGCGGAGTTATTTGCAGGTCAACTGTTCGCACTGCCACCGCAACGGCGGCGGCGGAGCCGTGGGTTTCGAACTCACCAGCGGCAGCGACCTCAAGGCCGTGCTCAACATCCGTGCGACGCGCGGCGACTTCGGCATCCAGAATCCGCGGATCATCGCACCCGGTGTGCCGGAGCGCAGCACGCTGCTCTGGCGCATGGCGAAGTTCGGCAAAGACCGGATGCCCCACATCGGCGCGGAAACGGTCGATGCCAAAGGCGTCGAATTGATGCACGAATGGATCGCGAGCCTCGGCAAACCCGACCCCGTCGTCGGCGAACCCATTCCCGTGGACGACTACCCCAAATTGCTCGGCACATCGGCGGGGGCCATCAAGCTTGCCCTCGATGCCGGGTGCGATTGCAACGAGTCGTTCGAAATTTTCGCCGCCGCGAAGAAACTGCCACCCGGCCCGATCCGCGATCTGTTCGAAGGCTACTTCCCACCGGAGAAAGGCGAACGCAAGCTCGGGCAGAACCCGCGGCCGCGGGCAATCCTCCCGCTGACGGGCGATGCCAAACGCGGCGAAGCGATCTTCCTCGCGGAGCGGTCGCAGTGCCTCGCTTGCCACAAGCACGCCGGCAAGGGGAACGAAATCGGCCCCGACTTGGCGAAGCTCACCGGGACGCGGACGAAGGACGATTGGCTCGACAGTATGCTTGAACCGTCGCGCCGGGTCGAAGCGGCGTTTCAGTCGTACACGCTCAAATCCTTGGATGGCACCGTGGCCACGGGAGTGCTCATGAAAAAGGACGCGAAAGAAATCGTCATCAAAGATGCCAAGGCGATGCTCGTCGCGGTGAAGGCGGAAGACATCGACAGCTTCGCCCCGGCGCGGGAATCGCTGATGCCGCGCGGCCTGCTCGCGGAGTTCACCGCGCAGCAGGCGGCCGATCTACTGGCGTTCCTCGAATCGCTAGGGAGGCCGAAATGATTACCGGCCGAAACTGTGACCTCGGGGATTGTACCTGCGGTGATCGGCGACGCTCCCAACTATTCGAAGGGCTTCGCCGGGGCGCTCGCGATTCCCGCTCCGACTTTGCCTGATTTCGGCACTATTCAACGCCAAAGATTGAGCCGTCGTGCAGAGCCGATGCCACCAGCGCCGCATCGGCCCCGGCATCCGCGAGTCGGCGTAAGTCGTCCCGGTCTTTCACGCCGCCGCCGGCGATGATTTCGAAGTGTGGATGGGTGTGCCGGAGTCGGCGAATGATCTCTTCGGTGCCGGTGCCCCGTCCCGTTCCGATGCGGGCGATATCGAGTACGATCACCGCCGCGACCTTATCCATCAGCCCGAGTTCCGAATCGGATCGGGGCCAACCCGTGCGCAATTCGCCTTCGTAATAATCGAGTGACAGAATCGCCGGGATGGGTTGCGGCCATTGGGCCGGCGGCACCGTCCACGTTTCCGTGCCGACAACGGCTCGCAAATCGGGCGATCGCTTCATGTCGTCCAGTTGATCGAGCGTTCGCAAACCCGCATCGAAGACAACCGTCGCCGCGAACATCGACGGCTCGACCGCCGATGTTGCATAGCCGAGGATCGCATCCAAATCGGCTACGTACAGTTCCTTCGCCCCCGTCGCTTGCAACAGCGCCTCCGCCACAACCAGTGGATCGGTCGATTGCGTGAGCCGGCTGACGAGCGGTCGGTACTCGCTCCGCCGGCCGGCCACGGCCCGGACGACGACCCCGCCCATCACGTCGATCACCGGGATGATTCGCATAGTTTCGCCGAGAACGATCGGTTACGGTGACCGCGGAGAATTGATTCATCGCCGAGGTTAGACTATGCCCCGCAGGTCCGCCCCGCTGCTGTCGAGCGCGGTGAAATTCCTACCGACGAAGTACCGTCGACTCGGGATGGTCGCCGTTCTCGTCGTGTCGGCCATCGCCGCCGCCGGCTATTTTCAATCGTGCATGGCACCCGAGAACC
>JBBRUN010000196.1:0-9207 GCA_038247765.1 Gemmatales bacterium
GCCGCCGGGTACGATCTCGTCTTCGCCGGGCACTTGCATGGCGGGCAATGCGTATTGGCGAATCGCCATGCCAAGCAATACCCGGCCGTTTGGTTCCACCGCTGGCACGGCCTGCGGTTCGCATCGGGTTCGTCGCGGATGCTCGTGAGCCGCGGTGCCGCCGATACGTTCCCGTTCCGTGTCAACTGCCCGCGCGAAGTGATTCTGTGCGAACTGTTTTGATCCCGCCCGCAGATTGGCGTTGGTGGGCCTCCGTCGCACAACTAGAATTCCGTATCGCCGCCCTCGTAGCTCAGGGGATAGAGCATCGGTTTCCTAAACCGGTGGTCGCAAGTTCGAATCTTGCCGGGGGCATTGGTCAAACCCTATCCGCGAAAGCGTTTTCCGCCAATTCCAAAGTTGCGACGTGCACACGCGGTTTCCGAAGCAAGCGAACGGTAACCGATCAATCTTCTCCCAATTTGTTGGGCGAGTACTGCGCGAAGACCTTGTGACAGCTCGCGAATTGGGTCAGGCCGGCGAACGCTTTCGTCGCGGCGGCTTTGTCTTTGATACCGACCGCTTTCTCAAAATCCTTGGCTGCGACTGCGTAGCTTTGGTCAACTCGGCCCACTTCGCATCGTCCCCTTTGTGCAGCATCAGCTTCGCCTTCGCTAGCGCTTCGGCCAATGGGGTGACCGCTTTCGCGGCGGTCGCGATCTTGTCCCCATCGGGCTTCTCGGCCTTCAATTCGTGATTGGCGACGGCGGCATGGCCCGCCTTGCCGTTGACCTTTTTCATCACATTCTTGGCGGTGATCTCTTTCTCGTCCTTCTTTTCGTCGAGCGCCCAAGCGGCGCCAGCGGTTAGCGATGCGCGATCGTCAGACCGATGATCGTCCCGTCGGTACGAGAGAAAGACCATGGTCTCGCTTCCGACATGGATCGCCCCGGTGCGAGTTATTGAACACTGCCGAACGCTTCATTCCAGAATGGGGAATTCGTCGGTGCGGCCCTCGGACGGCGTCGTGATGGGGGTCCACCACTTGTATTCGTCCGGGATGCTGGTTCCAGGGCCGATCAGCTCCGCTTGCGGGCCGTGTTCCGGATAAAGAATCCACCACAATACCGAGCCATGCGCGGGCGTTCACGCGCTGCGGGTGTGAAACCGCAAATCGCTCAAGTACGATTCCGCCAGGGTGATCGCCGTACTCCAATTGGCTTCGCTCAAGACTTGCGCGCCGGTGGCTTGCCCATCGACCACTTCGGGCCGACTGCCCTCCGCTAAAAGTCGCCGCGCACGATTTCGCAATTCCCGGCTCATCGTGATTCCCCTGAAGAAACGCTACGAAACCCAAACCGCCGGCGGTGCGATCGCATCGAGCGGGCGATTGCCCGGGCCGGCGCGACCGCTGCCGGCGAAGCGGCTGATAGCTTTCACAGTCATATCGGCATCGCACGTCAACTGGCAACTCAGGCGCACGCCGGTCAAGCCCTTGGCGGCGAGCACGGCTTTCTCGGCTTCCGTCATTTTCGCCGGCTCCCCCGCGACGAACTCCACCTTGCAGGTGGTGCACTTCGCGTTGCCTCCGCAGGCGTGCAGTTGATCGATCCCGGCTTCGTCGCTCAAGGCGAGCACGAGCCGCTTGCCTTCGGGGACGTCGAACGTCCCGACATCTTCGACGGTCAACATCGGCATGGGAAACTCCTCGGGTGCGGCGGTTCGGGCACAATCGTATTATGAACTCCATGTTCAAGCTCTACATCGATGCCGACGCCTGCCCCGTGAAGGACGAATGCTATCGAGTCGCCCAGCGCTATGCGTGGCCCGTCGTCGTCGTGGCCAATTCGCAGATCGGCATCCCGGCCGACCCGTCGGTGACGATGGTCGTGCAGCTCGGTTTCGGCGCGGCCGACGATTGGATCGCCGAGCAGATCGGCCCTGGGGATATTTGCATCACGGTCGATGTGCCCTTGGCGGCGCGATGCGTGGAGAAGGGGGCTCTCGTCGTCACGGGGAAGGGCTACCTGTACAACGCGGCGAACATCGGCGAAGCGCTGGCGGTGCGGAACCTGAACGAAGAACTCCGCCAAGCCGGCGTGTTGGGCGCCGGTGGGCCGTCGCCGATGGGGCCGAAGGACCGATCGAAGTTTTTGGCGAAGCTGGACGAGGTCATCAACGCGGTGAAGCGCCAGTTTCCGGGAACGAAGTGACGGATGCAGCCTACAAATAGAATTGGAATTTCTCTCTCCCTTGGAGCTACCCGTGTCGAAGTTATTTCTCCGCATCCTCGCCGCGTCGACCATCGCAGTCGGTTTCCTCGCCTTGGTCAGCATTCCGAGCGCCCGGGCCAAAGACGAACCCGTGGCCACGGCAGCGCTCACGGAGTCGGATCTCGCGTTCTTGAAGAAGGGCTTGGCGAAGAAGCCGAAGGACAGCGAACTCGGTACCCTCAAGGCTACGGCGATGATGCTGGCCCTCTATTCCCAAAATGAGCTGACAGGCTCTGATGCCGCGAAGGCCGCCGGGCGACGCGACTTGGCGCTGACCATTGCGGCGGCAATTGAGAAGAAAGATTTCGCCACCGCGAAGACGGCACTCGAAGGGTGGGCGACCGCTAAGGACGGCGACCCCAAGAAGACCGTGAAACTCCACGAGCAGCACGCGTTCGAACTCAGCGAATTGATGGCGCAATTCTCGCTCGGCCGCAGCGGTGGCCGGCACATCGAAGCCGACTTGAAAGCCCAAGCCGCGAAACTGACGGACGTGAAACTCGCCACGGAACTCGGCGGCCGGGTCGCCACCATCGGCCGGTACGCCGCCCTGATGCCTGCGGGTGACGCGGTCGGCCCGAAAAAGCAAAAATGGGACGACCTCTGCAACGAAATGATCAAGCTGGGCAACGACGCCGCGGCGGAAGGTGCCAAAGGCGACAGGGCCGACAAGCCGGCGCTGGCCAAGAAGCTGGCGGCGATCAATTTGAACTGCAAGAACTGCCACGACGTGTTCAAGAACAATTGAACGGCCGGGGATGGGGGAAGTAAGCGGATTGGGATACCGGATCGGGCCGGTTTCCCCGCTTCCCGCAACCGAGTGTGTTTACCGAACCCCGGCGGCGCTCTATACTTCACCAAATTCAGGATACAGGCGTCAGGGGCCGTGGCGTGAAGGCGATCATCAGCGACATCCACAGCAACCTCGAAGCCCTTCAGGCCGTGCTGGCGGACATCAAATCTCAAGGGATCACCGAGATTTACTGCCTCGGCGACGTGGTCGGCTACGGCCCCAACCCGCGCGAATGCGTCGATTTGATCATGGATGCCAAGCTCGTGCTCATGGGCAACCACGACCAAGGCGCCATGTTCGACCCGGACGGCTTCAACGCCTCCGCCGAGCGGGCCATTTTCTGGACGCGCCAGCAGTTGGAATCGGGAGCCGAGGCCCGTTCCTTGCGCGAAAAACGCTGGGATTTCTTGGCCGAACGGCCGCGATCCCACAAAGAAGACGGCTACCTGTTCGTCCACGGCTCGGCCCGTAATCCGCTCAACGAATACGTCTTCCCCGAAGACATCTACAACCAGCGGAAGATGGAACGCATCTTCACGCTGGTCGAGCGCTACTGTTTCCAAGGGCACACGCACGTGCCGGGGATTTTTACGGAATCTCTGCAGTTCCTCAGCCCGGACGACCTGCAGTTCGCCCATAAACTCGACGGCAAGAAGACGCTCTGCAACGTCGGCTCCGTCGGCCAACCGCGCGACGGCAATTGGAAAGCCTGCTACGTCGTCCTCAAGGACGACACGATCCACTTCAAGCGGGTCGAGTACGACGTGGAAAAGACCATCAAGAAAATTTACGATATCCCCGACCTCGAAAACTTCCTCGGCGACCGCCTCCGCGAAGGGCGATAGTTGTTCCGAGTTTCAAGTTCCTGGTTCCAAGTTGCCCGGCCCTTGTCTGCAACTCGAAATTGGAACCCGAAACTTGGAACTGTCCCGTTAGGTGGAGAATCGCCCCGATGAATCGCAGTTTGATGATCCGGATCGCCCTGTTCGTGACGCTGGCCGTCACCTTGGGCGCCGGCTGGTGGTACATCGAGAAGACGTACTTCCCGAAGCCGGAAGTGCCGCCGAAGCCCGAAATCGTCTTGCCCGAAAGCCTGCAATCGCTCACGGGCGTCGCGGTGACCGTCCGCATTCCGGCCAAAGTCGTCGAGACGCCGAAACCGGTGACGCCGCCGATCGCGACTCCGCCGGTCGCGCCGAAACCGAGCGAGCCGACGATCCTCATCGCCCTCGGCAACTCGGACTGCTACCAGCAGATTTTGCTCACCAATCGCGGGGCCGCCATTCAACAGGCGATCTTGCCGAAGTTCGACGAATCGACCCGCGGGGGCCGCGATGCCAAAGATCCGTCGGGGAACAACCGCCGGTTGCACTTGATTCCCGGTTTCCACGGGCTGACCAAAGGCGGCATCGACCGGACTTCGATCTTCGACGAGAACGATTATCCCGGTTTGCAACCGGGCGAGTTCAAGCCGGGCACGGTGCAACTCTCGGCGCCGTCGTACACGCTGCTGCACTACCCGAGTGTCGGCGATCCGCTGCGCAACGGCGAAGAATCGGACTCGTATCCGTCCGAAGAACTCGCCCAACGAATCTGGAAAATTGTCGAGCGTTCCGAAACCAAAGTCGTGTTCGAGACGGCGCTCGCCGCACCCTACTTCCTCAAAATCACGAAAATCTTCAAGCTCGATCCGAAGAACTACCACGTCGGGATGAAGCTCGATTTCGAAGCCCTCCCCGGGCGGCCGACGGACAAAGACCGCGCCCGCTTCAAGTACCAAATCAGCGGGGCCCGCGGACTGCCCATCGAAGGCGAGTGGTACACCTCGACCTACCGCAGTGCCATCACGGGTTGGGTGAACCCGGCCGGCACGGCCAAGCGGGACTTCCAAGATTCCACCACCATCACCACCGCGTGGGGCGGGAACAAGATCGAACCTCAGGGGAACACGTTCACCTACACCGGCGTCGGCACGCAGTATTTCGCCAGCGTCTTGGCCATCGACGATGCGATGTCCGACGACGAGCGTAAGAATCTCTGGAGCTACGTCCGGCCGAGCCGGGAACCGCTGCCGTCGGACCTCGCCGACAAACCCGCGCTCGGCGATATCACCGTCCGGGCCGTGGCCAACCCCATCGACCCGCAGGCCGGCAAGCCGGTGAGCCACAGTTACCTGATCTACAACGGGCCGATGAAAGTCCGGCAGTTGAACCTGCTCGGCGACGTCCGGGGACCGGACGCCGCGGTCGATGCCGCAGTCGTCGATCGTTACCTCGACAAGCTGACGCTGAAAACGCTCGCCGATTACCATTCGCCGAATTTCTTCGGCCGGCTCGCGAACTCCATCTGGTGGTCGGACATCGTCATTTGGATGACGAACCGCATGCACGGCCTCCTCGGCTTCCTCCACAGTTTCGTGCCGATTTGGGGCCTCGATATTTTGCTGCTGACGGTGATGGTGCGGATGCTGTTGTTCATACCGAGCCGGAAGCAGCAGCAGGTGATGGCGAAGACCCAAGAGAAGATGGCCCTGCTGAAGCCGGAGATCGCCAAGCTCGAAGAGAAACACAAAGGCGATTATCAGCGCTTCAACCAAGAGCGCACGAAGCTCATGGTGCAAAACGGCGTCAATCCGCTGTCGAGCATGAGCGGTTGCGTCCTCATGTTCGCGCAGTTGCCCGTGTTCATGGGTCTGTATTTCTGCCTGCAAGAATCGATCTTCTTCCGGCTCGAGTCGTTCCTGTGGTTCCCGAACCTCGCCGCGCCGGACATGCTCGTGAAGTTCGGCGAAGGGGTGCCGTGGCTCAGCGAATTCAGCGGCATCGGCGGCAGCGTCTACCTCGGACCGTATTTGAACATCCTGCCGCTGATCGCGGTGACGCTCATGTTCATCCACCAGAAGTTGACCATGCCGCCGCCGACCGACGAGCAGCAGGAAATGCAGCAGCGGATGATGAAGATCATGATGCTCGTCATGGCCGTGTTCTTCTACAAGATGGCCGCGGGGATGTGCCTGTATTTCATCGCCAGCACGTCGTGGGGCCTCACGGAAAAGTGGCTGATCAAACGGAAGAAGAACAAAGACGGCGCGGCGGAGGCGATCTTCGTCGACGGGCCGGACGCGCCGAAGTTGCCTTCGACCTCCGGGGCCAAGGTGACGCCACCGCCCGCCGCCCCCACCGGTGGCGGATTCCTGTCGCGGATGCGGGCCAAGGTGGAAGAAATCCAGCAGCAGTCCGAGAGCCAACGGCAGATCCGCAACGACCCGAAAGCGACCCCGCCCGGCGGCTCGAGCGGGGTGAAACCGAACGGCAAGAAAAAGAAGAAAAAGAAGTGAGCCGGCGTCAGCCGACCTTATTCAACAGCGTCACGCGGCCGGTCGAGACCCACTCGACCACGAAGATGTTGCCGTCTTTGTCGAAGGCCGCATCGTGCGGGTGAACGAACTTGCCGTCCACCCATTCGGTCGGTTTCGTCCGGATATTGTCCTTCTGCACTTTCTTCAACCATTCCGCGTCCTCGCCCAAGTGGGCGATCACTTTGTCGTCCAGGCCGAAGAGGCTGATGCGGGCGTAGAGATCGGGCACCATCAGCACGTCGCCGCGGGTCTTGGCGTGGGCGGGGAAGAGGACGACTTTGTCGAATTCGGTCGCGCTCAGGGCTTTGCCGTCGAGGTCGAAGCGCTGGAGGCGGTGGTTCGCCCGATCGCAGACCACCAACACCGGTTTCTCCTTCACCCGGCTATCGACCCACTGGCCGTGGGGCGTGACGCACTCGCCGAGTTTCTTGCCGGTGCCGGCGAAGGTTTTCACCAGCTTGGCGTCTTTGTCGTAGGTCATGAGGTAGTTCGAGCCGTAGCCGTCGCCGACGATGAAGCCGCCGTCGTCGGTGAAGCAGATGTTCGTCGGGTTGTAGGCTTTCTTAGGATCTTCGTACTCCGCGCACTCCGGCCGGTTCTTCTTCCAGACGACCTCGCCTTTCAGGGTCGTCTTCATCAACTTCAATTCTTTCGCCCAGGTGTTGCTGAGGTAGATGAACTCGTCCGAACCTTCTTTGCGGATCTCGACCCCGTGCCCGCCGCCGTGGAATTCCTTGCCGAAGGAGCGTACGAACTTGCCCTTGGGGTCGAACACCAACACCGTGTCCATCTGCTTGCCGATGCCTTGGTGCGTGATGTAGACGAGGCCCGCGGAATCGAGGGCGACGTTGTGGGTCGTCTGCCAGGCGTAGTCGGTGGGCAGCTCGCCCCAGTTGTGGTTGCACTCGTACAGGTGGCCTTCGACACCGACGGTCGGCTTCTTCGGGGTGCCTTTGGGTTCGGCCCCGAGGATCAGCGGCCCGGTCACGGCGACAGCTGCCGAGGCTTTGAGGAATTCGCGGCGTTGCATGGGGGAAAACTCCGATTCGGAAGAGGAATCTGGGGAAATTCTATGCGATATTGGCGGTGATTGCACGGAGAAACGAGAGATTCAACTGCGTCTGGCAAATCCGAAATCCGCAATCCCTAATCCAAATGGGAAACTTTCCCGGATCCTCTGTGTTTATTCCTTTACATGTCCGATGCACCGAACCCGTGTGGGGCGAGACCATGAAAATCGTACGCGTCCTAGCACTGATGGCTTTCACCAGCCTCACCATCGTCGGGCTCGGCGAATTCGGCGCGCCGGTCACGGCGGCGGACACCAAAGCCGATAAGAAAGCCGACCGGCTCAAGGCCAAGGAAGAAGCCAAAAAGAAGGCCGAAGAAGCCGCGAAAAAGGCCGAAGAAGTCAAAAAGGCCGACGAGGCCAACGCCGCCAAGAAGGCGAAATTCGATGCCGAGATTGCCAAGAAGAAATCGGCGGAAGCCGCCGCGAATCGCCCGGCGGTATCGCAAGACTCGTCGGCCATCGCCAAATTGATCGACGTCCAAATCGACGCCCGCCTGAAACGGGAGAACATCGCCCCGTCGCCGGTCAGCAGCGACGCGGACTTCCTCCGCCGGGTCTACCTCGACATCACCGGGGTGATCCCATCGTTCGAAAAGGCCAAAGCCTTCCTCGACGACAAATCGACGAACAAACGCGAACAACTGATCGACGACTTGCTCGCCGATTCGAACTACGGCCGCAAACAAGCCGACATCTGGGGCACCAAGCTCTTCACCGTCGATTCGGCGAATCGGTTCATCCAAAAAGAGCCGTTCGCCGCGTGGTTGAAGGATCAATTCAACAAGAACACGCCTTGGAACGAGTTCGTTTCCTCGATCGTCACCGCGTCCGGCCCGGTCGATGAAAACCCAGCCGTGACCTATTTCCTGTCCAACCGCAGCATCGACAAACTCACCGACACGACCGGCCAGCACTTCCTCGGAATTCGGGTGTCGTGCGCCCAGTGCCACAACCACCCGTTCACGACTACCAAACAGACGGAATATTGGGGCTTGGCCGCGTTCTACTCCAAGGTGAAGTCGGACAAAGTCGCCAACGGCAATAAAGGCGGGGACAACAGCAAAATCGGCGTGACCGAGGGCAACGTGAAGTCGAAGGCCAAGGACTTCTTCCCCGAATCCGCCAAGACCGTGCCCGCCAAGTTCTTCGGCGGCGCCGAACCGAAACTGACCAACGCCGAACCGTACCGCCCGGCTTTGGCGAAATGGTTGACGAGCGCCGAGAACCCGTACTTCGCCAAGGCCATGGTCAACCGAACTTGGGCTTCGCTCTTCGGCAACGGCATCGTCGATCCGGTCGATGACATGATCGAAAAGAACAAGCCGTCGCACCCGGAACTGCTCGACGAATTGACTCGCAAATTCACCGCCGGCGGCTTCGATGTGAAGTACCTCATCAAAGGCATCGTCCTCAGCCAAGCTTACCAACGGACTAGCAAGCCCTCGACCGGGAACAAAGCCGACGACCAACTCTTCAGCCACATGGCCGTGAAGATGATGACAGCCGAAGAATTGTTCGACAGCCTGACGCAAGTCACCGGCGTCTCGGGCAACGAAGCCAAGAAGACCGGCACCGGCGTTAAGGGCGTCACCAGCGGCCCGCGGGCGAACTTCGTCAACTTCTACGTCGCCGGGGCCGAGGAATTCAAGAGCACCGAATACGAAGCCGGCATCCCACAAGCTCTGCGTTTGATGAACTCCCGGATCGCGGGAAACCCTGCCACCCTGAAACA
>JBBRUN010000197.1:0-9201 GCA_038247765.1 Gemmatales bacterium
CGCGACGCGTGCCGCGGAGTCGGCACGCGTCGCGGGGATCATCGTGCCGCGGTGCCGGTCTTGTCTCCTACACAGCCGATTTTTTTAGCTATCGCGTGCTACGCCGCTGCAATACCTTCGCCTTGGTCCAACCGGTTCACCATGACAAAGCTGCCTCCTGTCCAGCGGAAATGCTCACGTCACGCGGGGGATGAAATCGTCAAGCCGTGCATGGCGAACAAGCCGGCCAAGGGTCCAAAGTGCCGAGCGCAATTCATCATCTTGGCAGCTGGCGCGATCTTTTTGCCAAGCACGGCGACGGAGTCTTGCTACTGCGTCCCAAAACCTCATCCAACCGGGCGGCGATCCCGGCGGAACCCGCCGGGTGCTGGCCTTCAAACTTCCTCTTCAGAAACCGCCGGCGGCTTGGCCGCGATGCCGACAGCGGGATGTACAATGGCATGATGCGCTGCGCGAACAGCGGGAGCACGAAGGTGGGCATCTTGTGGCCGGCGAGATCGTCCAGCGGCTGGCAACATACGCGGCGGAGGTGAAGCACTCCTATTGCGAAGCGGCGTACCGCAGATTCCGGTCCAGGAATCGTCGCTCGCGCATGCGAGATCCGAGCCCACGCGACCATGTTCCGCTTGATCTTCACCGGCAAGAGGAGTAGCATCTCCAGATCAAATCTGCTCCTCATGACTCCGCAATTAACTCTTCGACATAGGTCGCTTCAAACAAGCCCTGTTTGATCAAACACCGAAACACGGAATGATTACCGTCCTCGGAAGAGGACGGTTTCCTTTCCTTGCTTGCGTTGTCGCACGCAAGTTGATACTAGTCAATTACTTGCGTACTCGCAGATTCAGACGCCTCTCGCCGTCGCATTGAAATCGACCTCCGATACGCCCGACAATTGCGGACATCGATCGTTTCGGAGTCATCATCGGCACAAACGCCTTTCGTGACCTCACCCGGACTGATCAGCTATTACGAATTCTAAAAGTAGTCCATGGCCAGGAGCGGAGTAAACAAGAAATACTCGCCAACACTCCAACAATGTTGAGGTCTCCCATGCAGCCGCGGTGGGCAGCTTCTGCCGCACTTGGACTGAGCATCATCAATTTCTACCGGCATCAGTTCGGGTCGCCGATGAGGATGAAGGCGGCCCAGTATTGGGGGTGGGTGTACGGCTTCTCCCCCGCTTTCGTCGGCATCGGCACCTCGCCGACGACCACCACCTTCTTCTCACCCCGGCTCGCCCGCACCACGCCGTTCTTCAGCGCGGCGCTCTGCTCCAGGGCTTGCTCGGTCGTCAACTCGCGGAGCCACTCCTTGGCCTCTTTCAAAGCGAGCATCTTCGGCAACGGTTCCTTCAACCCGGCGCGCTTGCCGAGCAGGTTCTGGTAGAACCGGCCCATGAGCAACGCCGTCGCGGTGTCGTCAACTTCCCACAAGCTCAGGCAGACGTACCGTGAACCGGCCGTCAGGAACGCCTGCGCGAACCCGAGCAGTCCATCCCCGCCGCCTTGCTTGCCGGTGGCTGTTTCGCACGCCGAGAGGGTCACCAATTCGGCGTCGAGCTTCCAATCGAGGACCTCGCGGGCCGAGACCTCGTTGTTCATCCACGGCCCGGTCGCCGGGGCCTGTTCCTCTTTCGCGCCGTCCTGCGAGAGGATCAGCGTGGAGTCGAAGGCGCGGACTTCGTTCCCTTTGCCGTGGGTGGCGAAGTGCAGGTAGCGGAACTTCGACAGGTCGCCGGCCTTGCGGAGATCCTCGACTGAGCGTTCGCTGGCCTTTCCGTCGAGCAGCACCGTCGGCTTCTCGAACAACTTGGCGATTTGGTTCACCTCATACCGGGTGCCGGGCAGGTCATCCAGCTTGCCGCCGCGGTTGACGCTCGTGAGCAGTTCGTCGGTCTTGCGGCGGCTGGCCAGGGCTTCCGGCGCGGGCTCGCGGGCCAAGATCGCGCCGAGCAACCCCACCGGCAGCGAGGCCGTGCGCTCGGCGGCTTGGTCGCGGTCGTCCACCCGCCAGTAAGTAACGGTGGCTTCTTTCGCCCCGGCCGCTTTCTGAATCGCGGTTTTCAGGTCGTCGAGAGTGCTGATGGCGATGTCGTTGTACTTCAGGATCACATCGCCGGCCTTGAGGCGGGCTTTCTCCGCCGCGCCTCCGGAGACGATTTGCTGGATCAGCAGGCCACCGGGCGGGAGGGTGGTGATCTTCGCCGCCTTGTCCAACTCGTAAATGGGATCGCCGACGGCGAGCAGGGTGGCGGGGCCGGCGGGCTTCTTCGGCAGCCGCGCGAGGAAACTGCCGGACGGGACGTAGCTGACGGCGTAATCACGGGTCAGCACCTCGACCGGGACGCCAGCCATGGAGTTCACGCCAACGACGTGCAGGGTCTTGATACCGTCGAGGTGTTTGGCCAGCGGGGCGATGCGTTGGGCGTGCAGCTTCTTGGCCAGGTCGGCAATTGGTGCTTCTCCCGAAGATGCCTCAAAAAGGCAGGCCGATGGCTGCGGAAGTGGTGACTGAGGTCGTCCGGCTCCGCGACGAGGAGCACCTCTCGTTCGTCGAGATCGGCGCGAAGCTCGGCATCGACAACACGACAGCGTCGAGGGCCTACGACGGCGGCAAGGGCTCGACGGATCACCAGCCTTACAAACGCGGCACCTACCACATCTTGCCGAAGCAAGTCTTCGACACGATCGAGTCGATGCTCGACTCAGGCGACAGCGACGAGACCATCGCCGCCGCCGCGTGCTGCTCCGTCAACACGGTGAAGCGGCACAAAAAGAAGCTGGCGAAGTAGGAATCTGAATCGGGGCTGTGGCGGACTTCGCGTTATTGTATCGGGCTGGTAGCCGCTGTTGCGGATGTAGTTCGCGCACTCTCCCGGCTTCGGCTACCGGGCCGGCGACCGCACCAGTTTCTTCACCCCGTCGACCGTCAGCTCCGCCGCTTGGCGAGCCATTCCCTTGAGCTTCGAGAACGCCTGCCCGATCGGGTTGCGGTCTGGGCTTTACGGCGGCAGATAGCGCATGGCGTAGCCGGCCATCTTCAACTCCGAACGCACGGTCCAGGTCTTGTGCGACGTCAAGTTGTCCAGGATCAGCACATTGCCGAGGCGGTGAGTCGGGATCAGCGCCTGCGCAGATAGTCCTCGAACGCGGAGCCGGTCATGGAACCTTGGAAGACGCGCGGCGCGATTAGCCCGTCGGCTTTGAGGCTAGCGAGGAACGTGAAGGTGGTCCAGCGGCGGAAGGAGACCCAAGTTTCTTCGAGGAAAATCAGGCGTTGAGCGGTCGACGCGGCGAACTCCAACGCGAACTCGACGAGTTCTTGCTCGAAAGTTGGCCTCACTTCGAACGCGACGTTCTCCGGTTCCTCGCGCCCGGCCCCTCGCCCGCGTCCTCCTCCGACTTCGAGACACGCCTCCAGCGGGAAGCTCGCCGGCTCGGCCAACCTTCGGTCCGAGACGCGGTAGCCGTACCGCCGCCAACGGCGGCGCGGGATTCTGATTTGGACTATATAATAATTGGCAGGACGCCGAAACGAGCTGGCGAAACAAAAGTTGTGACGTACATCAAGTAGCAGAGATCCGAAAAATATTCGGATCCTCGTTTCGCATTTCGGCTTCCACAATGCACTCCACGCTTGCAATACAAGACGATCTCCCACCAAGCTCGCCACCTGTGACATTTCGACCTGCGAATCGAATCGCCTCGGCCTGCCCGTACCCTCGGTGCAGAGGCATCTTGACAACATCCGACCCATTCTCAATTTGCGACAAATGTCAACGGATCGCGATCCGTTGCTCCCCCTCGAACCGACGTGCGTGCGGATCTTGGAATCGACCGATTGCGATCTGTTGCCGAGGTTGTGGTCATCGCCAACCGCACGGCTGGGCTGCCGCGGCCGAATCCCTCGTGCGTAACCGTGCCTTGGAGCATTCCGCTCCTCGACCCAATGCGATCCCAACGGACAATATCGAGATGGTTCGTGGCGACGAGCTCCTCTGGTTGATCCTTCCGGAGCGCCATCGCCCCCTGTTAGACATCCCATTCGAATTTGAATTGGAGGCGGTGAGCGGTTGGCTTTGGGTTGGCCACCCCGATGGCAGCTCCAATCTGATCGACCCATTCGCAAACCAAAAGGGTGATCGCTTGGTGGTCGGCCGAACGGAACCTTGGCCCCACGACGTTGAGCCAAGACGATGGTCGGCTCTGGCCGATGGCCCTTGGCTCATCCAAGCCTCTCATGCGGGTGTCAGGCTCTTTACCCTGCTGTCTATTTTCGAAGCCGGCGAGAAGGTTCTTCCGGATTTGGTGCCCGGCGGTTGGACTTGCCCTCCGGGAGAGAGACTCTTGGGCCGTCCGATCTTTGTGAGTTCGTCCTGTAGGTCCGATCCGACTGCGCGGCGTCTCTATTGGTTGACGTCGGGCAAAGCTTCGAACTCGATTCGCCTTTGGTGCTGGAGTCTCTCGCTCGCCAAACCGATTTCGAAACCGACCTTCTGGCCCCTACACGCCGAAGGGTTCAGCACCGAGCGCGGTGCAGCGGTCATCGAGATTCCATCGGCGGAGGAATCCCCGGCTCTGCTCGTCGCCGGTGGGAGGGCCCTCCTCACCTTTCAGGCGCCTCTCGCTTTGGAATCCATTGCCGCAGTTAGGACGGTGACGGCGCCGATCGCTTTGGATTTGGGCGACAATTTCGGCGACACGCTCCGTTTGTTCGTACTGTCGCCGACACTCCGCCACGGTGGATCAACCTCTGTGGCGGTGGGAGTTGAAAACGGCATTGCAACACGCCAATTCCTTCGCGTCATCGTCACCCCCATCGAAATACAGTGCAGCCTAGTGGCCGGCACGGGTCATCCAGTGGGCGTGGCGCACCTAGAGTTCGGTTCGGTTTGGGTCTATTTGAACGAGTCAATGCTGGGTTGGGTGAATACACTCGAACAAGTGCACGGAACCCGAGAGTTGCAAAAGGCGGAACGCTTCGACAACATCCGTGTGGCAGGACGCGTGATCGCGCTGAGTGGACAAGGCGGCAACGGGCGACGGATCCTGCGTGTGGTCGATCTGACCTCCCGTTTAGTATATCACGATGATGATTCCCCCTTGGCGGCTTCACGCTTCACGCTTCCAGCGATCATCGGTTCGGCGCTCCTGACGGTAGATCAACACGACCACGGGAGCAGGTGCTTGGCCCGATATTGGCTCTACGACCACAATCGCGCGGAAAATGGCCCATGAAATCAACGTCTTCCGCTCTAGTGTTCAGCTTGGCCCTATTCAGTTCCACGCTTGTTCCGAGCGCGGCCTCGGCGGCCAACTGGGGTGAAAACGATCCCCTCGCTTGGGACTTCCCTTGGAGCCACTGGCGTTGGCTGATCGCGCTCGCTCTCGTGGTGACGGTCTGGTTGCTGTGCTTTCACGTCTGGTTCCCCAACCGACTCGATCCCGAAACGAAATCCGCGCCCCCTTGGCCCCGCGCGGCCTTCGGCGACTCGCTCGCGGTGTTCATCCTCGGCAGTTGCGCCGCTTTTTTGATCGTGTTCGGCCTCCTGTCGGACGACATTTTTCTCAGCCCACGCAATCTGGGCGCCGGGGGGACTGTCAGCCGGTTCTTGGGCCGCAACTACTTCTGGATCGGCGTCGGGTTGCTCGGCGTCGGCCTCGCGGCGCTGGTACGGTTTTCCATTTTTCGTCATCGGGAGGACTGAGGCATGGCGACGTTCAAACTTTCGCCGACTCTCCTTTTGGGCTTGGGCGGCACCGGCAAAGATGTATTGCTCCGCATCCGCAAGATGTTCTTCGAGCGATACGGGAAGAATCCGTTTGGGGGCATCGGGTTCCCGGTGATCGGCTACCTGGCGATCGACACGGACGACCAAAAGCTCGATGGCATCGCCGGGGAACCGCTGACACCATTCGTAGCCCGGAACATCCGGTTGAACACCGAAGGCGATGCGCCCGAGGTCGTCGTATGCGACATCAAATCGCAGGACTTCGACAACTACTTCAACGGCGGCTCTCAAAGCTATCCGCATATTTTCGAGTGGATGCCTCCGGACATGAACAAGTACGGCTCCTCGGCCGTCGTCCAGGGGGCGGGTCAGAATCGTTTGTTCGGGAGATTGGCGTTCTTCCACCATTACAAGAGCATCCGCAACGCCCTCAAGAAAAAGCTCCTGCAAATCCAAAACTACGCGATCCGACCCGAACTCTTGCCGACGTGGCTGCCCGAAGGGGCCCGCGCCGAAGATGTGAACCCGAAACAGGTCGAAGTCGTCATCGTGTACTCGCTCGCCGGGGGGACCGGTGCCGGGATGTTCCTCGACGCGGCCATGCTGGTTCGCGACGTGCTCAACGAACTCGACCTCGGCACGTCGATTCTCATCCACTACTTGGTCATGCCCGAGGTGATGACGGGCCCCGGGGGGGTCTTGGCGAACCAAGTCGAGATGAAGAAAAAGGTCGAGGAGAACGCCTTCGCGGCTCTCCGCGAGATGGAGTACTTCGCGCTCCGTCGCGAGGGTCTGTTCGATTTGTCCATCCCCCCGAGTCCGACTGCCCAAGAGCGCGGCCCGGGGCAGATGCCCCTCTTCGAGGTGCGCTGGGAGCGCGATCGCCCGACCAAGATTTACAATCCGCCGTGGGACATTTGCTACCTCGTCGGCGGCTCGAACGAGCCGCTGGCCGGGCAGCAACTGCCGCTCGCCGAAGTCTGCCAGATGATCGCCGAGCAAATCGGCCTCTACTTCGATCCGGGTGATTTCGGCGAACGAATGCGGTCGAACCGCAGCAACGACGTGGCCAAAACCATTGATGTGATGGCCCAAAAAGTCTATGGGGAAGACGGGGTGGAGCTCTTTTCCCGCTACGTGAGCCGGCGCTTCAGCCTGTTCGGGCTGGCCCAACTCAACTTTGATCGCACTCGGATGAAGCGCGCCGCCGCGCACAAATTGGCCGCTCTCTTCCTCAAAGTCTGGTGGAAACGAACGACCGGGCTACTCCCCAACGAGTATGGGAGCAGAGCCTTAGGCGATTTGGGCACCCACGACGCGCGGGAACTCCCCACGGTGACCCCGAATGGGCAACAGTCGCCGATGTCACTTGCGGTTCTACCCGTCGGCCGCGCGCTGCTACGAACGGCGGCGGGAAGTACCTCGCATATGGGCGAGGTAGTCAACGAGCGGCACAAATCGATTCGCGCTGCCTTGGAATCCGCCCCAGATTCGGCTCGAATCGAAACGGAACTCCGCGACTGGATCGCGGAAAACCGGGCGGCGACGGCTCCACCGGCTCGGGGCGAACGTTTGGCCGCCTCGGCTATTCCCAACGTCATCCGGCAAAATCGGGAAGAGCTGACCAAGACGGCCCAAAGCCGCCTCGACGATTTGTTCCACTATCGGCTCAGCCAGTGGGGGATCCCGGATACCATCCGCCTGTTGCAGAGCTACCAAGAAATCCTCGATGAGCGCGTCGAGGAAGCGGCCGACTATCGCACTCCTGCCAACGCCGGCCCAGTGGCGTGGGAAGCCCGCCTGGCCGACGCCAAGAAAGTGCCCGGGTATCTGAAGAGGATGGCCGCGCGAGCTGAGTTGCAGCGCGCGGCCGATGCGGTGCGGAAGCAGATCGCGGGGTGGTACAAGGAGGCGATCTCGGCCGACATCTACCAGTTTTACCAAGATACGGCCAAGCGTGTTCGCCGCGATGGAACCGGGGTTTCGTATTCGGCGAGTCTCCGGTCGTTTGACGCGAAACTCCCCCGAGTCGAAGAGTATTTGTACGCGAGATTTCAGGAATTGAGCCGGCCGGAACAAAGCCGCATCGACACCCGTGGCAACCCGGAAGTTGAAAAGCCGACGAGCGGGCGAACGACCTCCTTGCTCCACAAGCAGACGGAGGAGGAGTACGAAAGGCGGATCGCGAAAACCCTTCACGCCGTCGATGGTCGAATCGACAGCCTCGATTGGGTCCAGATCGAAGGGGCTCTTTTGTCCGAACTCGGCAAATCTCCCAATAGTCGCTTGGCGAATTCGGCTTCGCTCGCCAACCTGATCCTGCAATTCTTCCCCGTGACCGGTACGTCTGCCGCGTCCGATGCCGACTTCGACGACCTCGCGCGAGAACTGGCCACCTGTTGCGAGACGCTCTTGCCCCGATTCGCCGAGGATATCACCGCCCGCGACGAGTTCTTCGCACAGCCCGACACCGAAACGCCGCTCCGGAATCTGAGAACGTACTCCGCGCCCTTAATGCGCAAGAACAAGGACGTGTTGACAACGCGGGATGTCGATACCGACCCGCGGCAGATGCTGGGGATGGCCGGCCAGCAAACAGTTCCCGGCGGGCGGTTCCTCGACATGCTGCGGCGCTCGGGCGAAAAAGATTCCCTCAGCCTGACCGGGCTCGAATCGCTCGATCTGAAGTCGGATGCGATCGTCCTCTACCGCGAAAAAGTCGGGATCCCACTCTGCTACTCGGCCAGTCTCGGCGAGTTGGGCGACCGGTACGACCACACTCGCCGCGCGAGTGAACTGCACATCCACGCGGACTTCTTTCGGGGCAAGCTCCCCGAAATCCGCCATATCGATCAGGCCAAGCAGACCCGCATGGCGCATTGCTTGGAATCCGCACTCGTCGGAATCGTCGTCGGGCAAATCTTGTTCGATCCGAGCCGCAACACGTTTTCGATGGTCTACAAGGAATTCACGAGCCAGTTGGGAACCCATCTCGAAGAAGTGGTCCGCAATCTCACTGGCGATCCCGACCGCGCACGCGTTCTCGAATCCAGCGTCGATCGTTGGTTGACGGAGGCCGGCGACGCCGCGGAGGGTCGCCCCCTTGCCACGCTGTGGGCCGCACTGCGCTGGTTTTACGAAGAGCTCCGCCACCGCGTGGAAATGCTGCTGAACAACCAGCAAAGCCGCGGTCGCTATGAACACCCGCTTCTGTCATTCGTACGTGATCGCATGTTGCCCCGTATGCGGTCTCGTTTGGGTCGCACCACCGGGGGGTTGGCCCTCATCGCCAAGTTGGAAGAAATCACCCAGCGGATGTACGAACCGCAAACGAGGCCGGACGAGCGCGCGGATCTTTGGCGTCAGTGGCAGGAAATTTCCCGGGATCGGCTCGGGGCGTTCGCCCCCATCAACGATCGGGATCTGCCGATTCCTGTCCTCGCACTTTCGAGCCAGCGACCCGCGTC
>JBBRUN010000198.1:0-9155 GCA_038247765.1 Gemmatales bacterium
GTGCGCTACGGGCGAGGTATAATTGCAGGAATCCTCAGGAGAAGACGATGGCCATCACGGGAACCGTTTTGAATGGCAGGGTCGAATTCGACGAACCGGTCCGGTGGCCGGACGGAAGCAAGGTCACACTGCAACTCGACGAAGACGAAGTCTTCGAATACCCGCACCCCATGGCCCCGTACGACCGGGAGAAGGAAATCGAACTGCTGAAAGAATCGATCGAGGACATGAAGGCGGGCCGGGTGATTCCGTTCGATGTCGCGATGCGGCAGATCTCAATTGAGCTGGGCCTGCCGGTCATCGTTCGAAAATGAATACTCGCAAACTCGAAGTGACACGAAATGCGTTTCAAGACCTCCGCGGAACCGCAGCATGGTTGCAGGCGAGGTATTCCAATCGCACGGCTTCCCGATGGCAAGTGGCCATGTGGGACGCCTTCGACAAACTGCTCGATCAACCGGATCGGTACTCCGTGTGCGAAGAGATGTCGCTTCCCGGGGTCGATCTCCGAGAGAGACTCGTCCGCCGCTATCGGGGGATTGTTTACCGAATCCTTTACAGTTTCGATGACAAGAGCGTGACCATCCACCGCGTCCGCAATGCCGCGCAAGATTCGCTGAGCGCAGATGATTTGTAAAGCCACCCCTTCACGGCTTCGCTATTTCAACTGAAACGATTCCTCTTCCAACTCGGCGGGTTCGACGATGTCCAAGACGATCAAAGTGGCAGTGACCGGAGCCGGCGGCAACGTGTCCTACGCGATGCTGGCACGACTGGCCTCGGGTGAAGTGTTCGGCCCAAGTACCAAGGTGATCCTGCATTTGCTGGAAATCCCGCGGAAACCGGATTGGACACCGCCGAACGCGAGCGCCCGCCAGCCGATGGACATCGCCGAAGGGAATGCGATGGAACTCCTCGACTGCGGCTTCAGCACCCTCGCTGATGTCGTCGTCACCGACGACGCCAACAAAGCCTTCGACGGTGTCAATTGGGCGCTGCTCGTCGGGGCCGCCCCGCGCGGCCCCGGCATGGAACGCAAAGACTTGCTCAGCTTGAACGGCCGCATCTTCGTCGGCCAGGGCAAAGCCCTCGCGGCCAAGGCCGCTTCGGATGTCCGCATCCTCGTCGTCGGCAATCCGTGCAACACGAATTGCCTCGTCGCCTACCACAACGGCAAAGACATCCCGCAAGATCGCTGGCACGCCATGACCCGGCTCGACCACAACCGCGCCGTTTCTGCGCTGGCGGTGAAAGCGGGCGTGCTGAACGAATCCGTCACCTGCGCGACGATCTGGGGCAACCACTCGAATACTCAGTTCCCCGATTTCACGAACGCCAAGATCGGCGGCAAGCCGGCGACCGAGGTCATCACCGACCGCGCTTGGCTCGAAGCGACCTACGTCCCCCAATGCCAGAATCGCGGTGCGTCGATCATCAAAGCCCGTGGGCTCAGCTCGGCCCTCTCCGCCGCGAACGGGGCCATCGACCACGTGAAGACCTTCGTCACCGGCACCACAGCGGGAGACTGGACGAGTGCCGCGCTCGTCTCGAAAGGCGAGTACGGCGTGCCGAAGGGCCTCGTTTTCGGCTACCCGGTGACGGTGGACCAATCGGCGAATTGGAAGGTCGTCGAAGATCTGAAATTCGACGCCTTCGGCCAAGCGGCATTCGACAAGACTTTGGCCGAACTTCTCGAAGAAAAGGAAGCGGTGAAGGATCTTCTGCCGAGCTGAACGCCAGCTCGGCACCATTTGTGCACCCGATTTCCCGGCTTCCTCAAGAGTTCATCACCATGGCGACCGCCAAGAACGTGCTCGGCACGGCCCTCAAAAGCTGTTCCACCCAGCCCCTCACCGGCTTCTACCGCAACGGCTGTTGCGACACCGGCCCGGACGACTACGGCTTGCACCTCGTCTGCACGCAGGTCACGGCCGCGTTCCTCGCGCACCAGCGGCACATCGGCAACGATCTCAGCACACCGATCCGCGAATACGGCTTCCCCGGTTTGAAGCCGGGCGACCGCTGGTGCCTCTGCGTGACCCGATGGAAGGAATCGTTCGAAGCCGGGATCTTCGCCCCGGTCGTGCTGGAAGCGACGCACATGTCGACGCTCGAATTCGTCGATCTCGAAGACTTGCAGCGCCACGCCGTGCCCGAGCCGGTTTGAACGCTCCGAACTCCTACAGGGTTATCGAAATGGATCTCAGCAACTCCGGCGAACGCGGCAGCGTGGACGACCGCCGCGGGGGCAAGAAGCCCGTCGCCATCGCCGGCGGCATCGGTGCCCTCGTCATCGCGCTGATTGCGGGTTATTTCGGAATCGATCCCAATGTCGCTCAGCAGGTCGTCAACGGCGGCGGCGGCGGCCAAACCCGGGGCACCGGCAAGGAGGACGGGTACAAGGACTTCTCCGAAAAGATCCTCGGCAGCACCAACGCCGTGTGGAAAGAGCAATTCAAGAAGAACCAATACCGCAACTACAAGCGTGCGTACGAACCCCCAGGGATGGTGCTGTTCTCCGAAGGCGTTCAAACCGGCAAATGCGGCTATGCTCCCTCCGCAGTTGGCCCGTTCTACTGCCCCGGCGACAAGAAAGTCTTCCTCGATCCGACCTTCTTCGACGAACTCGAGACCAAGCTCGGTGGCTCGAAAGCCGAGTTTTCCCAAGCATACGTCATTGGGCATGAGGTCGGGCACCACGTCCAACATTTACTCAAATATGAAGTCGATTCTTACCGTGCCAAAGACGGCCAAGAAAACGCCGGCATCCGGCTGGAACTGCAAGCCGATTACCTCGCCGGCGTCTGGGCCTATCACGCCAAGGACAAGTTGAAAATCAATTCCGACGACATCGCCGCCGCGATGAAGACGGCCCGTTCCATCGGCGACAACCGCATCCAGGAAAAGATGCGCGGTAAATCGTGGCCGGAGTCGTTCAATCACGGCACCGACATTCAGCGCATCAAATACTTCAAGTTGGGCTACGAGACCGGCGACGCCAGCGAACGTGCTTTGAATCAGTTTTTCGATCGCTCCAAACCGCCACTCAGCCTTTGAAAGCACTACCGCCTCAGCGCCAAATACTCCCCGAGAACCCGATCCACCGGTTCATCGGTCCGAAGGCTCCGGATATCGATCTGCAATTCCTCGGCGAGTCGCTTCAGGTTCGCGGCGTGCTCCGCGAAGTTCTTCAAGTACTCTTCCCGCAACCGCCGGGCATCGACGATTTTGTCGGCTCCTTTCACTTCCAAATTGCGGAACTTCGTCGGGCTGTTGAACGGGAAGTCGATCTCTTCCGGCGCGAGGATCTGGAACAGAATCACCTCGTGCTTGCGGTAGCGCAAGTGCCGGAGCGCTCGCGCAATTGGTGCGATGCCGTCGAAGCAATCCGAAATCAAGATGACCAGTCCGCGCCGTTTGAGGTGCTTTCCCGCGATTTCATCCCAGACCGCGCCGAGCGAAGTTTCCCCGCCAACCTCCGTTTGCTCCAGCGTTTTCAGGATTTGCAACAGGTGCTTGGAACTCGTTCGCGGCGGCACCATCAGCCGCGGTTTCGCGTCGTGCGTCAGCAAACCCACGGCGTCGAGTTGACCGAGCAGCAAATAGGCCAGCGACGCCGCGACGTGTTGGGCGTATTCGAACTTACTCGTCTTTTGTTTCCCGCGATAGCCCATGCTGCCGCTGGCATCGACGACGATCATCGCCTTCAGGTTCGTTTCGTCCTCATACTCCTTCACGAAGTAGCGGTCGGTTTTGCCGAAGGCCCGCCAATCGATCCGGCGGATTTCGTCGCCGGGGTAATACTGCCGGTGCTCGGCGAACTCGACGCTGAAGCCTTTGAACGGGCTACGGTGGATGCCGGAGAGGTACCCTTCGACGACTCGCCGCGCGACGAGCGCGAGGCCGCCGGCTTTGGCGAGTTCGGTGGGGTCGAACTTCCGGGGCACGCCGTCTCCTTTACACCAACACCGGTTCTTGTGCCGATCGGGGCAGTTCAACGATCACCGTCTGCTTATGTGCTGGCCGCAACAGGAATGCCAACCCGACGGCGATTGCGGCGAACCCGATGGCGACCAACCCGGCCGAAGGATAACCGATGAGAGGCGACGATTGCGACTCCTGAGTGATCATGGCCCCGGACACCAAAGGCGCCACACCGGTCGCCAGTGATGACACGGCGGTATTGAGGTTCATGAAGCGGCCGCGCAACAGCGGCGGGCTGGAGCCGATCATCATCGCCTGGGCCGGGATGATCCGCCCGGCCGCGGCGATCATGAACCCGGTCGCCGCGGCGGCGTAGGCGATCACACCCCACGCCGGTAAGTTCGTGATCGCGAGCGTCATCAGTATCGAGACGCACGCCATGGCGAAGAAGACGCGCCGTTGGCCATAGGTATCGGTGAGGTAACCGATGATGTTCATGCCGGCGAGCGTGAAGACACCGGCGACGGCGTAGACGAAAGCGACTTCGTCGCGGGTCGCGCCGCAGTTCCGTTGCATATAGGGCGCCAGGAACGGAATGATCGTGAACGTCCCCATGACGAGGAAGAACATGAACGCGAACGAACGCAGGTGGTTCGGGTGCGATATCACTTGCTTCAGCTCGTTCCAGATTTTTCCGCCCGCCTGCTGACGGTGGGCTATCAGCGACGGCAGACGGAAAAACGCCGCGATCCAGACGGGCACGCTGAGGGCCGCGAGCGCGATGAACGGAGCCCCCAATCCGAAATGCGTGGCGAGCAACAACCCGGCCGGGAGGCCGAAGATCGACGCGACGGCGAACGCGGACGTCACCGCGCCGATGGCACGACCCCGGCGCTCGTTCGGGAAGACGTCGCCGATGATCGCCATGATCGCCGAAGCCGTGATACCGCCGAAGGCCCCGGCGAGAGCGCGGGCCGCGAGCAGCCACTCGTAACCCGGCGCGAGGCCGCAGGCAAGAGTGCTCAGCGTGAAGCCGGCGTAGGTGAACAGCAGCACTGTCCGACGGTCGAAGCGGTCGACCACGGTCGCCGCGAGCACCCCGGCGACGCACGCGGCAATGCCGTACGATGAGAGGATGTGGGCGAACTGCTCGGGGGAAATGTCCAATTCGGTCATGAGCTGGTCGCCCAGCGGCATGACGATAACGAAGTCCAAGATGTGCGTGAAGTTAATGCCCGCGAGGAGCAGGATCAGCGCCCACTCGATCCGGGTGATTTTCGGTTTAGTCGCGGGGGACGGTGCGATTGACGACATGACGGCCCAATGAAGTCGGTGAAATACCATAGAGGAGACACCGTTCGAAAGGTTCGCCGCTTACAGCCGTTTGGCTTCGGCCGTCGCGGGGATCGTTTCCAACAACCGTTTGATGACATCGTCCGGCGTGATGCCATCCGAGTCGGCGTGGAACGTCGTAAGGATGCGATGCCGGAGTACCGGGTGGGCCACGGCTTTGATGTCTTCGGTGGTCACGTGGACCCGGCCGTTCAAAATTGCACGGGCTTTGCCGCCGAGGATCAAGAACTGGCAGGCCCGAGGGCCGGCGCCCCACGACACGAGTTCGGGAATCCATTTCGGGATGCCCACTTCCTTCGGCCGGGTCGCCCGCACCAAATCGGCAACGTAACTGAAGACGTGATCGGCGACGACGACTTGCCGGACGACGTCTTGGAATTTCAGGATCTGCTGCTGATCGATGACAGGGGCCAACTCGACTTTGGCCCCGCCGGTGGTCGCTTTCATGATCTGGATTTCTTCTCCGCGCGATGGATACTCGACGCGGATGTTGAACATGAAGCGATCTTGCTGAGCCTCGGGCAACGGGTACGTCCCCTCTTGTTCGATGGGGTTTTGCGTGGCGAGCACGAAGAATGGCGCGGGCAGTTTGTACGTCGTCCCGCCGGCAGTGACGTGGCCTTCCTGCATCGCTTCGAGCAGTGCCGCTTGCGTCTTCGGCGGCGTGCGGTTGATCTCGTCCGCGAGGATCATGTTGGCGAAGAGCGGCCCCGGCAAGAAGACGAACCGACGGCGGCCGGTGTCGGGATCGTCCTGCAAAATGTCGGTGCCGGTGATGTCGGCCGGCATCAAGTCCGGAGTGAACTGGACGCGCTTGAACGACAGTGCCAACACCTTCGACACGGTGCTCACGAGCAAGGTCTTCGCCAACCCCGGCACGCCGACGAGCAGGCAGTGCCCCCGGCTGAAGAGGGCCATGAGCAATTGTTCCACGACCGGCCGCTGACCGATGATCACTTTGCCGATTTGTTCCGTCAGGCGCTCGTAGGTCGCCGCGAGATCCCGGATCGTTTGGACTTCGGTCGCGGGGAGTGCGGGGATCGCCATGGAGGTGCTTCGCCAACAGCGGGAATGTGCCGTCATTCTACGGAACACCCGCGAGGCGGAGGTAGAACTCTTCGAAGCGCCGCAGCATCGCTCTGCGGCCGTATTCGAGAGCGACGCGATCCCGGGCGGCGGTGGCCATTCGCCGCGACGAATCGGGACTCTCAACCGCTTGCCGGAGGGCATTAGCCAAGTCTTCGGCGCAGCTCGTATCGGCGAGGATACCGCAGCGTCCGCCGTCCAGCAATTTCGCGCTGGCCCCGACGTTCGTCGCCACGATCGGCCGGCCCGCCGCCATGAATTCGAGGAGCGCATTCGACATGCCCTCGGAGTGCGACGGCAGCACGGCGACATCCAAACCCGCGAGGAACTGGGGAATCTCCCGCACCGAGCCGAGAAACCGAAATCGCTCACCGAGTTTCAACTCGGTGCGGAGTCGCTCCAACTCGCCGAGCTGTTCGCCATCGCCGGCGACTTCGAATCGCAGGTTCGGGAATTGCGGAATCAGTAACGCGGCCGCGCGCATCAGCCCGTCGATGTTCTTCACCGGTCGCAGGTTCGCCACGCAACCGATGCGGATGATCGAATCCGAAAAAGGAACGTGCCCGGACTCGCTGAAACGTTCGACATCGACGCCGTTTTCGATCACGCTGATGCGGGAAGGGTTGAGGCCGTCTTGCGCGATGAGCGCGTCTCGGCCCGCCTCGGAATTCGTCAGCGTCGCGTCGAAGAACGGGCGAATCAGGCGATTCAGCATCCGGTGTTTCCGCGTCATCCAATAGCTGAGGTTGTTCCGGACGCGGACGATTTTCCGCACCCGCGCAAGCTTGGCGATCGGCACGCCGAAATAGGCCGAGTCGAGGAAATAGATCTGCGCGATATCGGGCTTAGTCTGCCGCCAGAATTCGTGCAACCTCCCGGCGGCCCGGAGTGAAGTCGAACCGAAAAGCTTGTTCACCCCGAGCCGCAAGATCGGGCAATCGGCTGGTTCGAGTTGGCGGGAGGATTCCGATTCGCCGTCCAACAGAACGAGGCTCGGTTCGAATCGTGCGCGATCCAACGCGCGGATCAGCGCTAGCAATTGCGATTCCGTCCCGGCTCGGCCGAGGTTGTCGATGAGGAACGACACGCGCACCGGCATCTCAGTGCGTCCTCCGACGCTTGGCCACGAGCTTCTCGAAGAGCGCGCCGTACTGTTTGGTTTGGGCTTCGAAAGTGAACTCCTCGCGCATCCGCGTTCGGCCAGCGGCGCCCAATGTCCGGCGGAGTTCGGGTGAAGCTAGCAATCGATTCAAAGCATCGGCCAGCGCATGCGGTTGACCGCTCGGCACTAGCAAACCCGTCTCGTCGTGCTTCACGACTTCGGGTGTGCCGCCGACGGCCGTAGCGACAATCGGCACGCCCGCCGCGCTCGCCTCGAGCGCGACATTCGGCAATCCCTCGGTGTAGCTCGGCAGCACGACGACAGCGGCCCACGGCAAATACTTGTCGAGATCGGCTGTGAAGCCGGGCATTATGAATTTGTTGGCCAGCCCGAGTTCCGCGGCGCGGGCTTCGAGCTTGGCCCGCTCCGTGCCTTCGCCGAAGAGGACGAAGCAAGTACCGGGATGGCGTTGCAGGACGGCGGGCACGGCTTCGAGCAGAACGTCGAACCCCTTCTCCGGACTGAGCCGCCCCGCCGCGAGGACGATCGGTGACAGCGGATTCTCAGCGGGGAAGAAGCCCGATAAGACCTCACCCCCCGGCCCCCTCTCCGCAACGGAGTGGGGGAGATTCGAAAACGCCGCTAAGCGCGCCGCGTTGCGGATGACGCTCAGCCGCGTGCTCGGTACCCCGGCATTTTTCACGCGGACCCCCTGCCCTTCCGACACGGCCACGACGTGATCGACGAAGCGCAAGTTCACGCGGTCCATCGCTTCATAGGCCCGCACTTTCAAGTTCTCCCAAGTCCAGCCGCGCGATACGGCGACGATGGGGATGCCGACGCGCCGGGCGGCGATGCGGCCGAGGATGTTCGGTTTGAACGTGTGCGTTACAAGTACGTTCGCGGCGCGAGCCCGGAGCAAATCCGAGAGTTCCCGGAGATTCTCGCGGAGGTCCGGGGAATCGCTGAACAGTTCGATACCGCCGTGTCCGCGCTCGCGCGCTTCGCTCAAGAACTCGGTGCAGCGTCCGCCCTCGGAGTACGAAACGAACGTGCTCGTGTGGGTACCGGAGTGATCCGCCAAGCCGAGCATTTGCCGCTCGGGGCCGCCGAAAAAGGTACTCGCCGTGAGGTGGACGATGTTCATGCGGTGCGACGTCCTGTCGTAGTGAGTCGAAATTTTACGCTGCGGAGCGCGGGCTTGTCGAGGCCACTCGCACCGGGCAGAGCTTGTCGGCAAGCTGTTCCAAAATCAGGGCGAGCTGCACGCGTCGGTCGATCAGGCGCTCGGCTTCCACGCAGGCTTCCAGCATCGCCAACAAGCCCTCGGCGCCCGCGTTCCTCGCCAAGACACTTAGCATCCCGCGTTCCTCAGCATCCAAGTCGGGCACATCGTTGCCGAATGCCAGACGCAGCGACGCCTGCAATTGAGACATCAGGACGCGCAGCACGGCCGAGGTGCGCCCCCGTTGCGCGGCGCCATCTTTGCCCGCTTCTTCGGTGAAGCGCAGCCACTTCTCGGCGAGTGCCGGAGAATCGGGCCGGGTCTGGATCATCGCGTTCAACAACACGGTGCGGAACTCGCCGAGGTCGGCGTCGGCCAGGCTGAGCGCGACGCCGACACTACCGCCGCTGATGCGGGCGAGCCGGGCGATCTTGGCCTCGTCGCCGATTTCATGGAGCGTCAGCA
>JBBRUN010000199.1:0-9092 GCA_038247765.1 Gemmatales bacterium
AGAATCACTGTGATATTGTCGGCGTAGCCGTTGAGGTACTCGTCGATGGAGTTATCGACGATTTCCCAGACGAGGTGGTGCAGCCCCTTGGCATCGACGCCGCCGATGTACATGGCGGGCCGGACGCGCACCGGCTCCAACCCCTCGAGGGCGGTCAGTTCGTCGGTGGTGTATTTCGACGTCTTCGGGGGTGTGGTGCTCATGCGGACGGGCATCCGTGCGGTGTCAGCGGGGTGTCACTGGTAGTACTTTTTGCTCAGAATTTTGCCGGTGCTGGCGTCGATGACGTAGTGTGGCCCGCCGCCGGCAACGCGTGAACCGTTGCGCTGCTTGATTCCGTAGTTGATGTGCCAGCCGTCTTTTTCGAGGAATATCTCGATTCCGTAATGATGGAGTTGTTCGTAAGCCGAAAGGCCATCCGCGTGGCAGATCATGAGAGCTTCATGGACATCGATGTGGGGCATCGGCGCGGAGCGTGCCTCTTCATAGGACTCAAATCGGGTACCCAGCTGGGCCGGTGCATCCGCCGATACGTCTGTCAGGACCGATGACATAGGTTTGCTCCTCGCTGATGGTGAAAAACGGGATCCCCGCATCGTCTGCCAAGTCGTGGTCTTCCCGACTCGGATCGGGCATAAAGCCGATCGCATTTGGGTGGGTGTGAAAGATCGCCACCAAAAAGCTGTCTCGCACAAGCGGTGGTTTCGAGAGATCGAGTTCACTTCGCCATCCGGGTGGTGTTCTGCGAATCGCGATCGTCCCCGTTCCCGGATTGTAATGAATGAACCCGCCCTCTTCGTGCCTCAGTAGCGGATCATCGGGGAACGAGTCCGCCCACGCGGCTGCGAATGCCGCACGCACGGTCGGATCGTTCTGCAATTCATCGGCACTCGGTGCTTCCATCAGCCGATCTCATCCCAATTCACCAAGGTAATCGGTTGCGGCACCACCCGGACAAAGTTCGTCCGTGCCCCGGGTTTGGTCCCTTTGCCGCCGCGGGCGACGATGGGGTAGGCGCCGGTGCCGAACTCTTGTGTCTTACCGTTCTCGGTTTCGACCGTCAGCTTGTCGAACCGGCTAGTCGATGTCAGCGTGCCGCCGATGACCGAATCGCCGTCGTCGAGCTTGATGCCGACTACCCCTTTGCCCACGCCGGTGAGGATGTTGACTTCGTCGAGGGCGAAGTGGATCACCCGGCCGCCCTTCGTGGCGAGCATGATGCCCTTTTCCTCGCCGATCAGTTGCGCAAACACAGGTTTATCCCCGGCTTCGAGCTTCACGAACTTACGGCCGACTTTGGACGATTCGACGCGGTACGAAGTCAGGGGAACTCGCAGCACGTTGCCAAAAGCTGTGGCGATGAGCAAGAACGGGCCATTCGGTTCCGCGATCAATCCCTTGGCAGGAACATCGGCCGGGGTGAAGCGCGGATCGGTGCTGAGGGCCGCGAAGACTTTCGCTTGATCAGGGAGCTTGAAAAACTTGGTGATCGGGTCGCCGAAGCCGGAGGTCGCGGGGACTTCGTTGATCCGGCTCGTATAGGCGACGCCGTCGTCGGCGAAGAAGATGACGGCGTCGAGGGTACTGCCGGGGACGACCGCGATGACTTCGTCCCCCTCGCGCACGCGCGTGGTTTCCACGGACGCGAGCCGGCCGATGCGTTTGATCCAGCCGTCGCGCGTCAGCACGACGTTGGTGTTCTCGCGGACGATGTAGGCTTCCTCGCTGAATTCGAGGACGTCGTCGTCCGAGGCCATGCGCGTCTTGCGCTTCACCACGAACGGCTCTTCGGTGAGCTTTTCGAGTTCGTCGCGCACGACGCCCCAGAGCTTCTTGTCGGACTTCAAAATCGCCTCGATACGGTTCGCTTCTTTCGTCTTCTCTTTTAACTCGTCGAGAATCTTCTGGATTTCGAGTTGGGCGATTTTGTAGAGCTGGGAATCGAGGATCGCGGTCACTTGTTCGTCGTCGAGGGCAAATTCCGCCATCAGCTTCTCGGCCGCGTCGGGCTTGCCAGAGCTGTTGCGGATGATTTTGATGGCTTTATCGAGGCCGTCGAAAATGATCCGGAAGCCATCGAGGATGTGGATGCGCCGGCGGAGTTGCCGCAGTTGAAACTCGAAGCGCCGCTGCACGGTGACGAGACGGAAGTCGAGAAAGTAGCGCAGCATCTCCTTCAAATTCAGGCCGTCGCGGGGGACGACGGTCTTGCCATCGGCGCTCGGGACGACCGCCGTGACGTTATACGATACGCTCGATTGCAGTTTGGTGTGCTTGAAAAGATAAGCCATGATCAAGTTCGGATCGGTGCCCGGCTTGATGTCGAGCACGATGCGCAGGCCGTCTTTTTCGTTCGTCTCATTGCTCAGTCCCGTCAGCTGCGGAACTTTCTTGTCTTCAATGATCGAGCCGATGTGCAATTCGAGCTTGCCCTTATCGACGCTGTAGGGGATCGACGTGACGACGATCTGCTGCCGGCCCTTGGCGAGTTCTTCGAGCTTCCATTCGCCCTGCACTTTCAAGCTGCCGGTGCCTTCCTCGTAGATCTTCCGCAGGCTCGCCTTGTCGGTCAGAATCTTCCCGCCGAGGGGGAAGTCAGGCCCTTTGATCTTTTCGAGCAGTTGCGGGATCGTCGCATCCGGATTGTCGATCAAGAGGATCGACGCCTTCAGCACTTCGCCCAAATTGTGCGGCGGGATGTTCGTCGCCATACCGACGGCGATGCCGGAAGTGCCGTTGACCAGTAAGTTCGGGAACTGCGCGGGGAGCACCACCGGCTCTTTGCGGTTGCCGGCGTAGTTGTCTCGCATGTCTACGGTGTCTTGGTCGAGTTCGCTCAGCAGCGACTCCGCGGCTTTCGACAACTTCGCTTCGGTGTAGCGGTAAGCGGCGGGCGGGTCGCCGTCGACCGAGCCGAAGTTGCCTTCGCCGTGGACGAGCGGCAGCCGCATAATCCACTCTTGCGAGAGGCGTACGAGGGCTTCGTAGATGGCCCCGTCGCCGTGGGGGTGGTAGCGCCCCATCACATCGCCGACGATCTGGGCGCACTTCGCAGCTTTGCGATCGAACGTCAGGTTCGAATCGTGGTACATCGTGTAGAGGATGCGCCGCTGCACGGGCTTGAGGCCATCGCGGATGTCCGGCAGCGCCCGCCCCGTGACCACGGAGACGGCGTAGCGCAAGAATCGGCTGCGGGCTTCCGTCGCGATGTTGACCGTCTGAACTATCTCCGCCATTCCATCGGGCCCCACCAAGCCATTCGGATTCGGTGTACCGTACCGATTCCGGCTGGAATTGGCAGGCTCACTTCGCTTCCGGCGCCGGGTACGCCTTCAAGATCGCGTCCAGCTTCTGCTGATAATCGGCGGGCGGCTCTTCCAAACCCTTCAGGTTCCAGAGGGTCATCAGCAGTTTGCCCGACGGATTCTGGTTCGCCGTAGCCAAGCCTTTGCGGAGCTTGGCGGCGTCGTCTTCGCTGATGCTCCCCTTGCGATAGGCCACGACCGCGGATGGGAACACTTCCGACTTCGCAAGGATCTTCAATTGCTTGAAGGCGCCCGGTTGCAGTGTCTGGTAGCCGTCGAGGGTCGACGCATCGACGAGTGCGGCCGCGACTTCTCCGAGCACGACGGCGTTCAACAAGTCTTCGGTCGTCATGCCGACTTTCGTCACAGGCTTGGCGATGGTCTTGCCGAGCCCGAGCCGGCATTTGTCCATAAATACGAACGAATACGCCTTGGTGCCGCGCGGTAGCGTGATCGGTTCGTCGGCGAGGTCGGCGACGGTCGTCGCTTTGCAATCTTGGTTCACAACGATCATCGACTGGGCTTTGCCGCCGGGCGGGATGGTCACGACGATCGGCAATAAGTCGGGGCATTTCTTTTGGGCCCAAGCGAACTCGTGACCGTGGAACACGCCGATTTGTAGCTTCTTTTCTTTGAGTTTTTCGATGAGTGTCATAGCATCGGGGCAGAGGTCAACATCGCCGGTGAACCCGGTCTGTTTGAAGACGAGCTCGCGGAAGGGCTTCGAAAGGGCCTGCACCATCGCGGGTTGGATGTCTTTGAACATGCCTTGCAGCATGCCCATTTTCAAATTGACCGCGGGCTTGTCCTCGGCTCGGGCTGCGGCGGTGACCGTGCAAGCCAAGAAGACAATCAGTTGGAAACGAACCAGAGGTGCGACCCGCATTCAATGCTCCCCGCCCGGATTATGGGCCGTTGACCAGACACCGAGAGACGATCACCGACCCGGAAAATCGGGCCGCACGCCGCCGCCCGTCACCCGTTCCAAGTTCACGAGCGCTTCGATCAGTCGCTGAACCGCTTCGAGGTACTCGGCTTGGGCTTTCCCAGCGAGCGCTTCGTTCTTGACCAGAAGCTCCGGATCGTTTCGCGCCGCAGCGGCCGCCCGCGACTCTTCCAAGACCTTCAGGCCCCTGTCGTAGCGGACTTTCGCTTCTTTAACGCGTTCCGCCGTCGATTGCCACGTCAAAAAGGCGTTCGCGGCTTCTAGTTTCACCAATCCGACGACTTTTTCATAGACCGCTTCTTGGCGGTCGCAGAGTGCGAGTGCCCGGCTCACGCGATCGTCCCTGCTCCCGGCGAGGATCGTCGGCATTTCCGGGGCGACGGGACCGGGCCGGTATTCACCGTTCCGGAGCGGAGCCGGCAAGACGCGGGAATGCAGATCGCTGCCCGCGGCGAAGGTCTGCACCGTCTTCCGGTGGCCCAATTTCGACTGCGCACAGACTTCCAGTCGGGTCACATCGAGCACGACGGCGGCTTGAATGAGTTCCGTCCGCCGGGACATCGCCAGCGCCGTCACTTCTTCGAGGGCGACGGTTCCGGCCATCAGGGGCAGTTCCGCCGTCGCGGGCACGAGTTCGAATGCTTGATCGACGCCCATCGCTTCTTTCAGCGCGGCCAACGCTTGTTTCCGGCCCAAGCTGGCTTTGTCGCGCAGCCGGCGGATTTCGCCGATGGCGTCGTCGAGGGCGTACAGGGTGAAGTTGTTGATCTTCACCTTCGGGTCGATGACGCCCGCCTTCAGGATGTCCTCGGCGACGCGGTAGAAGGTTTCCATCTGTTCGACGATGTCGTTGGCGGTGACTTCCTGCTGCGTCGCATAGACGTAAGTGAAGTACATCCGCGTCACGTCGTACGTCACTTCTTGTTGGGCTTTCAAGACCTCCGCACTCGCCGCGACGATTCCTTTTTGAGCTTGCAACCGGCGGACGGGCAAGTCGGCGCTGATCAATTCGAGCGCCCGCGAGAAGTTTTGCAACCCGAGGTAGCCGCGTTCGCCCGATGCGAGGCTCGCTTTCGCCGCCTTCACCGCAGGTTGATTCTCTTGGCCGATGTCGAGGCATTCTTTCAGTGTCAATGGCTTGCCAGTCGGCATCCACTTCTTCCAGACCAGCGGCTTATTCGCATCGTTCGGCTTCGGCGCTTGCTTCTTGGCGACTGTCTTCGCGTCGGGCAACGGCATCACTTCGGGAATCTGCGGGATCAACGGGTCGGATGCCCGGCCGTAGGCGGCGAAGCCCAATGCGAGGGTCATCGCCAACAGCGAATGGATCGGGACGGGTGTGCGTGGGAGTTTCATGGCGACAAATCCTTTGCCGATTCGCGGCGCATCCTGCACAGCGCGGTGTGGCCGTTGCCCGAATGGAGTTATCGGCCCGCACCACGGAACCGCACGAACGCGAAAAGCTAACAATTGCGGGGCTTGCGTCGAAGCCTGTCGGTTGTAGCGGTTGCTCCGGAGGCAACCTGCTAGAACAGCAACTCGACCCGGAGGAACGACGCGATGGCCGAATCCAGCCCCGCCGTGGAACGCGCGCAAGCCGCGGCCGACTCCATGGCCGCGAGCCGGGGCGACTCGGTTCGCCTCGCCGATTGGTTGGTGAGTTTGCTGCAAGACGATTGGGGCAAGCCGGCGGAACTCCTCGGCCGCATCGGGCTGGAGCCTGAAGCGATTCTGTTGGAATTGGCGAAACAGTTCGAGTCGTCTCCGGTCGCTCCGGATCCTTCGTCGCTGTTTGCCAAGGCCCGCGAGTTGGCGATCACCCTGACGGGTGAGTTCACCCTGACGACCGATTTTCTGTTTCTGGCCGCAGTAGAGCTGGATCATAACTATCGCGACGAACTAGCCCGTCACGGGTTGGTCGCCACGCGGATGGAAGACGCGCTGCGAACCATTGCACTGGAACCGGAAGCGGGCGAGTCGCCGTTCGAAGAATTCGTCATCGGGGATGCGGTCGAATTGACCGAGGCGGCGCGCATCGTCGATGCGAACTTGAACCGGGCCCGGGAGAGCCTGCGGGTCCTCGACGACTACGCCCGATTCATACTGAACGACGCGTTTCTGACGGGTCAGTTCAAAGCCCTCCGGCACAAGCTCGCGGCGGCCGGTGAATTGCTCCCGCCGAATTTGTTGCTCGGTGCCCGCAACACCCTACACGATGTCGGGACCCGGTTGAGCGCCGGCGGGGAATACGAGCGATCGTCGGCGTCCAACGTCGCCGCGGTCAACATCAAGCGGCTCCAAGAATCGCTGCGGAGCCTCGAAGAATTCGGCAAGGTTTTGTCCGTGGCCTTCGCCCAAGAGGTTGAGGCTATCCGCTACGAGGCATACACCTTGGAGCGGCTGTTGGTTCGCAACTCCAACTTGATCGAACGCGTGCGGAGTGCCCGGCTGTACGTCCTGCTGACCGGCTCCCAGTGCGCGGCTTCGCTCGATTGGACGATCGCCGAAGCCGCGTCCGGCGGCGCGGGGATCTTCCAAATGCGCGAGAAGAATCTGACCGACCGCGAATTATTGGAACGCGCCAAGCGCATGCGCGACTGGACTCGCAAGGCGAATGCGTTGTTCATCGTCAACGACCGTCCCGACATCGCGAAACTGGCCGATGCCGATGGCGTACATTTGGGTCAAGACGACCTGACTGTCGCGGCGACCCGGAAGATCGTCGGCCCCGACGCCCTCATCGGTGTGAGTACGCACACCCTCGAACAAGTCCGCACGGCGATCCTCGACGGCGCCGACTACCTCGGTATCGGCCCGACGTTTCCGTCCACGACGAAGGACTTCGAGCAGCTCGCCGGGTTGGAGTTCATCCGCCAAGTCGCGTCGGAAACGACTTGGCCCGCATTCGCCCTCGGCGGCATCACCCTCGCCAACGTCCACGAGGTGATCGCGGCCGGGTGTCGGCGAATCGCCGTGAGCGCCGCCATCGCCCAAGCCCCCGACCCCGAAGCCACTGCGATGGCCTTCCGCCAAGCGCTGAGTTCGTGAGAAGCCGATTAGCAACATCGAAGAACGAAGATTTTCGCCGCAGAGAAGGAAGAGATCGCGGAGGTGATTCAAACCAGATTGGTTGGGGCGAATACCCAACTCGATAACGACTTGCTATTTTCATCTTCTCTGCGACCTCTTCTTTCTCTGCTGTGAATATCTTCGTTCTTCATCATGGAGTTCATCGGCATGGCCGCAGACGTGGCTGAGATCGCGGCGAAAGTCGTCGCCAACATGGAGAAGGTCATCATCGGCAAGCGGCCGCAGTTGGCGCTCGCCCTCGCGGCCTACCTTTGCGAAGGGCACATCCTGCTCGAAGACGTGCCCGGCGTCGCCAAGACGATGTTCGCCCGCGCCATGTCTCGCAGCGTCGGCTGCACCTTCAAGCGGTTGCAGTGCACCCCGGACTTGCTGCCGACCGACGTGACCGGTGTGTCGATCTTCAATCAGAAGACGACCGAGTTCGAGTTCCGCCCCGGCCCGCTCTTCGCCCAAACTCTGCTCGTCGACGAAATCAACCGGGCAACCCCGCGGACGCAAGCCGCACTGCTCGAAGCGATGGCCGAGCGGCGCGTCAGCGTGGACGGGCAGACCTACGTGTTGAAGCCGCCGTTCATGGTGATCGCCACGCAGAACCCCGTCGATCAAGAAGGGACGTTCCCCCTGCCGGAGGCCCAGCTCGACCGCTTCCTTGTCCGCCTCAGCCTCGGTTACCCGAGCTTCGAGGAAGAATCGACGATGCTGACGCGGTTGCAGAAGGGGCACCCGATCGACGACCTGAACCCGGTGGTTCCCGCCGCCGACATCATCGCGGCGCAAGAGGTCGTGCGCGGCATTCACCTCGACGACAAACTGAAGAAGTACATCCTCGAGATCGTCCACAGCAGCCGGGAGCACGAAGACATTTTGCTCGGCGGCAGCCCGCGCGCTTCGATCGCGCTCTTCCGTACGGCGCAGGCCCTCGCGGCCGTGGCCGGGCGGGATTTCGTGATCCCCGACGACGTCAAGCGCATGGCCCAACCGGTGCTGGCCCACCGCCTCATTCTTCGCCCCGAAAGCCGGCTGCGGAAGAAGACCCCCGCATCCGTCGTGGCCGAACTCGTCGCCGATGCGAGAGTGCCGATGGTCGACCGGGTTGTGAAAGATGCCGTCGATTACTTCAAGTAAGCGGCTTGACTTTTGACGAGACGACGACGACGCATGTCAGATTTAGCTTTCAGCTTTCGGTCATTCCGCATACCCCCCTCGCTGAAAGCTCTGAAAGCTCCGAACGCTAAAACGGAATATTCCGCGGACATCGACTGTTGCACCCATTTTCGATGATTTGCGAGGGTGTGGCAACGATTCTTGGAGCTTCTCCGTAGCTGATTCTCCAGCGATCCACGTCATGCGTTGTGGTGGTTCGTCAGAGCCGGACGCGTTAGCGACGTAGGCTCCTGCCGATATCAACAATCGGATCTGGGCAACTCTGCAAAACGTCGCTAACGCGTCCGGCTCTGACGAGCCGCCAGAATGTTTGAAGGGAGATTGCCGGGCGGTCGATTGCGAAACCTCCAAGAATGGTTGCAACACCTGCGGCAAAGCCCAAGTATCGGTATCAGTTCACATTTGCTATCTTTGAAAGGCGTCACACGGATACTTCCCAATTCCGTAAGATTGCGGCATCCTCAGCGGTCGGCAAAAACTCAGGCCACCCTTTCCAACTCGGTGTGTGCTGTTTCTGCGTTTCCTATCTCGTGGGCCAATCCCGGAGTCGTTATGCGCAACAGGTAAGGAATCAGCCTCGTGGAAAC
>JBBRUN010000200.1:0-9022 GCA_038247765.1 Gemmatales bacterium
ATATTCGCCAACTGCCGATCGATGAAGCCGTATTGTTTCGCTTTCAACATGACATCCGGCGTGACGTGGTCGAGGCCGCCGAGCGCGGCGAGTTCGACTTCGAAATTCACGATGTCTTCGATGTTGCGCAGGAACCACGGGTCGATCTTCGTGCGGGCGTGGATCTCTTCGACGCTCATGCCGTACTTGAGGGCGTAGCGCAGGAACCAGATCCGCTCGGCGTTCGGCATCGACAGCTTCTTCAGCACCTCTTCGAGCTTCGGCTGGTCGGGTTTGCCCCATTTGTCGCCGCGGTCGCACCCCAGCCCGAAGCGGCCGACTTCGAGGCCGCGCAGGGCTTTCTGCAGACTCTCTTTGAACGTCCGACCGATGGCCATGGTCTCGCCGACCGATTTCATCTGCGTCGTCAGCGTCGGGTCGGCGTCCGGGAACTTCTCGAACGTGAAGCGCGGGATCTTGGTCACGACGTAATCGATGGTCGGTTCGAAACTCGCCGGGGTCGTGCGGGTGATGTCGTTCTTCAACTCGTCGAGGGTATACCCCACGGCGAGTTTCGCCGCGATCTTGGCGATGGGGAAGCCGGTCGCCTTCGACGCCAGCGCACTGCTGCGGCTGACGCGCGGGTTCATCTCGATGGCGATCATGCGCTCCGAGTGCGGGTCGGTGGCGAACTGGATGTTCGAGCCGCCGGTCTCGACGCCGATCTCGCGGATGATCGCCTTCGCCTGATCGCGCATCCGCTGGTATTCCTTGTCGGAAAGCGTTTGCTGCGGGGCCACGGTGATGCTGTCGCCGGTGTGCACGCCCATCGGGTCGAGATTCTCGATGCTGCAGATGATGACGACGTTGTCCGCTTTGTCACGCATCACCTCGAGTTCGTACTCCTTCCAGCCGATGACCGACTCTTCAACCAACGTTTCGCCCGTGGGGGAGAGTTCGATGCCGAGGGTGACCAAGCGAATGAAATCGTCGCGGTTGTAGGCGATGCCGCCGCCGCTGCCGCCCATCGTGAAGCTCGGCCGCAGGACGCAGGGCAGGCCGATTTGCTCGAGCACCTCGAAGGCTTGGGCGAGGTTTCTGGCGACGCCGCTGCGCGGAACCGCGACGCCGATCTTGATCATCGCGTCTTTGAACTTCTGGCGGTCCTCTGCTTTGTCGATCACGTCGGCGCGGGCGCCGATCATCTCGACGCCGTACTTTTCCAGCAGCCCGCGCTTGAAGAGTTCCATCGCGGTGTTGAGGCCCGTCTGCCCGCCGAGCGTCGGCAACAGCGCGCACGGGCGCTCTTTGATGATGATCTTTTCGACGACCTGCCAGGTGATCGGTTCGATGTACACGCGGTCGGCGGTGTCCGCGTCGGTCATGATGGTGGCGGGGTTGCTGTTCACCAACACGACCGAGTAGCCCTCTTCGCGGAGGGCTTTGCAGGCTTGGGTCCCGGAATAATCGAACTCGCACGCCTGGCCGATGACGATGGGGCCGGAGCCGATGAGGAGGATCTTCTTGAGGTCGGTGCGTTTCGGCATGGTGCTCGGGACGGGCTAGTGGTCGGTTCGGTGCAAACTCGTACTAGCTTATGGAGGCGGCGCGGGCTGTCTGCGCCCCTTCAAAATCGATCGCGAGCCACCGGGCTAGTCCCGGGTTGCCGACGTGCTCCAACCACCGAGGCAAGCCCGGTGGTTCGTAATGCTGGGGGCAATTCAGTTTGCCGCTCGCTTGCCCGGTAGTATGATTTTTTCATTCTCAACCTCGACCAGGGCTTTAACCATGCTCCGCATCCTGTTGACGGCCTCTTTCGCCATCGGCCTCATCGGCGTCGCTTCCGCCGCCGATGAGAAGTATTCCATTATCATCCCCAAAGACAAAAAGGGTGACAAGACCGCCAACGACAAGACCGAAGAATCGAAGAACCTCATCGCGGTCAATTTCATGGGGATGGACAACAAGCAGGACGAGGTCGGCGGGCGGAAGGAATCGTACACGGAAGAAATCCTCGCGGTGAAAGCCGGCGAGCGCAAAGCGATCAAATTGACGCGCACTTACACGACCGCCGAGAAGACCGCGAAGGGGGAGACGGCGAAACGCGTCTACGCCGGTAAGACCGTACTGATCGAGAAGAAAGGCGAGAAGTACGAGTTTAGCATCGACGGCAAACCCCTTGCGGAAGCCGACGCGCCCGAACTTTACAAGAGCTACAACAAAGACAAAGACGAACCCGACGCCCAAGACCTGATGCCGGCGGAGGCGATCAAGGTCGGCGACAGTTGGAAGGTACCCGCCGAGAAATCCGAGAAGATGTTCAAGACCCTCGGCGACGAAAAGATGAAGGTCGATCCGAAGAAATCGACGATCGCGGGCAAACTGGTGAAAGCCTATAAGAAAGACGGCGCCCAATACGGCGTCTTCGAATTGACGATCACGGTGGTGGTGGCGGAACTCGACCTCGGCAGCGGCTTGGCGAAGGCGACCGGCACGATCACCGTGACCGGCACGATGGACGGATGCATCGACGGTACCGTGAACGCCGGTGTATCCGTGAAGAAAACGACCATCGACATCGCCGCCGACCTGCCCAACAACGGATCGTTCAAAATGACGGGCACCGCGACGGAAACCGACAAGGCCATGGCCATCAAGAAGTGATGCGACTCCGCAGCGATTACTTTCCCGGCAACGGATCGCGGTGATCGCGGCGGTAGATCACGATTTTCGCTTCTTCGGGTGGCCCTTCCGGCCACCGGTACACCACCTTCGCCCGCGGGTCTGCGACGATCTTTTTCACGTGGTCGACGACCCCTTGGTTCAAGCGTTTGTCTTCGCTATCGCCGCCAGTCCGGAGGACGGCGTATTCGACGGGCTTGTAGTCGTAGTTCGGTATCCAATACATCGTGCGACCGGCGTAGTACTGGGACCACTCGTACGGATCGAGCAGTTTGTCCTCCGGCTTCAACTCGGTCGCCAAGAATTCCCCGGCTTTTTTGAAACCGATGCGGTTCTGGTGCAGCGGCTTCAGCAAGCTCGGGATGCAGATGGCGATCAGCACCGCGACCCAAACCGATTCGATCCACGGTTTGCGATAGAGCGGGCCGACGACCGGCCACTTCGCGAACCATGCGAAAAGCGGCTCCAGCCCCCCCACCGTGAAATAAACGGCGACGAAACTCGCGGTGAGCAGGTGCCGTTCGGAAGCGTAGCCCTGCGAATACGCGACGCGGGCCAAAGCCAACAATTGGATGGTCGCCGTGGCCAACAGTAGGAACCACTCGGGACTCTCCTTCAACCGCTTTCGGATCAAGAATAACCCGACGATGCCGAGGATGCCGACGGCGTAGTGCGAGGCGTGCAAGTACTCGCGCGCCATCGTCCCGGCGGCGGCGGTGGCTTTTTCCAACGGGCCGCCACGGTCGGTTTCGACGTTGATCTCGGCGAAGAGCGGGGCGTCCATCCGGATGGCCCCGAGGCCCGGCCGGATCGAACCGGAGGGCGGTGTGCCATCGATGACGTTCTTCCCGGACGGTTTGTTCGTGACGCCGCCGATCATCACCATGTACGGCGCGGCCGAGAGGCACGTCCCCGCGATGAGCGCCGCAGCGCAGGCCATCATATTCCCCGTGGGCCTGAGGCGGAACGCCGCCAACCCGAGGAGCACGGCCAAGCCGCCCAGAGCGACGGCGAGCCCCTCGGGGCGCACGAGATAGGTCATCCCGGACGCTAAGCCGCAAAATAGAAATCGCCCGATACTCTGTTTGCGGATCCCGGCGACACCCAAGGCGAGTGCGGACGAGAGGCAAAAGAAGTACAAGCCTTCGCTGAGGCCGTCGCTGGTATCCCGCGCGGCGACGGGCAGGAATTGGAATATCAGCACGGCGGCAAAACCGCGGCTCTTGCCGAGCAGCATCCGCCCGAGCCAGTACATGGGGAAGACGGCGAGGATCATCGCCGTGGCCGCGGCGATCTGTGCCGCGAATAACAATTGATCCGGCGAAACTTTGCTTCTGTCCTCGGGCGGGTCGATTCGTTTGAGGACGACGAATGTGGCGTAAATCGTCGCGGGGTAAGCGGGCGGTTGCTTGGCGACTTTCAAAACTTGGGGCAGCGTCCGGGGAATCGCTTCCGAGGCGGCATTGCCGGGGATCAACTCCGGCTTGCCGTGCTTGGGGAAGGCGAGGTTCATCGCCAGTTGCGCGAACCCGAGGCTGTCGCGGGCTGTCATGGCGCTGTTGCCGATGAGCCACGCGTGCAGCAACAGCGAGATCAACACCAGCGCGATGAGCCGGGCGCGATCCGATCCGTCCGTCACGCGGATCGGCGCCACGGTTTCCATCCTGCCACCCACGTGCATCGACATCGCTCGGTATCCTCTTTGCATGTCGGCCACTGCTATTGAAGATGCTAAGGTAGCATGTGCTGTCACGTCAACCGGAACCGATGGATCGAGCCATGCTGCAGATCACCGACACCATCGCCGTCGCCGACGAGGAATTCACATGGGCCTTCTCGCGCTCCGGCGGGCCGGGCGGGCAGAACGTCAACAAGGTGGCATCCAAAGCCCAACTTTCGTGGTTCCTCGACGGCAGCGCCGCTATCTCGGACGCGGCGAAAAATCGATTGCGGAAAGCCCACCCGAGCTGCCTGACGCAGGAAGGCTATTTCCTGATTACTTCGCAAGAGACCCGGGATCAGGCGCGGAATCGCGAGATTTGTTTGGAGAAGTTGGCGGAATACATCCGGGTCGCACTCGTGCCGCCCAAGCCGCGGTTCAAAACGAAACCGACCAAATCGTCGAAGAAACGCCGGGTCGCGGACAAACGGCAGAATTCGGATCGGAAAGAAGCGCGGAAGCCGGGATCTTGGGATTGACCGCAGGCGAAGCCTCACCACTATCACAACTGCCCCGGTTTCGCCAATAGGCCCAAACGGTCGAATCCGTCCCTCTCGATTAGCCGGGCCACTCCGCGCCGCCCTAGCAACCGGCGCAAAATGGCCGAGCGCGGGAACGCCCGTGTCGAATTCGACCGCACCGGGTCGCGGGGTCGGTCGAAAGTAGATGTGCTGTCCCGGAAATCGGATCCCGCCCCGCGAAAGGAATTCCCATGCGTTGCCGTCTTCTGTTGGCCGTCGCCGGCCTGCTCGTCTCGGTCGCTGCGACCCAAGCTCAAACTTACGCGCCCTCGCCGTTGGCCCCGACGCCGTTGCACGCGGTGTCCCCGGCCGCCTTGCCGACGACCATCGACGCGATCGTTCCGGTGTCGGCCCGCTCGGTGGCCACGGGCAACTGCGCCGGTTGCGCCGGCCCGGTGGTCGCCTACGGCGACGGTTGCGCCGCACCCACGGCTCATAAGGCCCACAGCCGCAAACTGCTCATCGGCGGCGGTACGATCAACCCCGTGAGCTGCGGCTGCTTGGCATCCGAAAAAACCTTCGTCTTCGGCTCTTGCAAGCAGTTCTTCAACCCGACCCAAACTTGCAACACGGGCTGTAACGGTTGCTGGCCGGTCGATCGTCGCACCCCTTGCCAAGGCGTGACGAGCTACACGAACCGCTGATCGCCGGATTATGAACCCTTCGGCCCGAAGCAATATAAGTTCTGCGTGCCGCGGACGAACAATCGCCCGCCGGCCGCGGCCGGGGACGAGAAGACCGCCTCGCCGAGACTCGATTCGGCGACCGATTCAAACTCCTTCGGCGAAGCTTGGAACGCTACGGCTTTCCCGGCTTCGTCGAAGGCGAGAATCGTTCCGTTCACGAGGATCGGCGAAGACGACACCCCCTTGGGGAAGGCCCGTGCGTACCAGATGATTTTGCCGGTCTTGGCATCGGCGCACGCGGCGAAGCCGGTATCGTTGATCCAATACAAATGATCGCCGTGGGTCAGCACGCTCGGCACGTAGGGCGTCCGTTCTTTCTCGTTTGAATCCCACGCTTTTCCCTTCGCGCCAAGTGTGCCGGTGCCGTCGGTTTTCACCGCGACCATGTACCGGCCCGATCCGCCTTCGCCCATGTAGGTCACGATGTTGCCGGCCGCGAGGATCGGCTGGCCCACGGCCCGCAGTTTCTTGCCGGCGGGCCAGACGATGGCGTACGACCAGTTCGATTTGCCCGTCTTCGGGTCGTAGCTATCGACGGTCGTCGTGGTGCCGAGGATCAGTTGGGCCGGTTTATCTTTTTCTTCGAGCACCATCGGCGTGGTGTAACTGGCGCGCTCTTTGACGCGATCCACCTTCCACGTTTCAGTGCCCTTGACGGCGTCGTAGGCGACCAACTTCGCGGACGAATCCGAATCGACGTTCATGTAAACGAGACCGCCGAAGACCATCGGCGAGTGGGCCGCACCGTGCTGGGCGGCATAGCTGCCGAGCGAGGCGTTCCAAAGTTCTTTTCCGGCGAGGTCGTAGGCGTACAGCGACAGCGCCGCGCCGTCCCAAACGGTGGCGAAGACGCGCTCGCCGTCGCTCGCCGGGGTACTCGAGGCCATCGTGTTCTTCTTGTGGATCTGGGCCTTCTGCCCACCGATCTCCTTCGTCCATTCGATCTTGCCCGTCATCGCGCTCAAGCAGATCAGGCTGCGTTTGGAGTCGTCGTTCGAACTGGCCTGGAGGAAGACACGGTCGCCGACGATGATCGGGCTACCGTGGCCGGTGCCGGCGATCGGGGTTTTCCAAAGTTGATCCTTAGCGGTGAACTTCACGGGCGTGGCTTCGGAGACGACACCCGCGCCGTTGGGCCCGCGCAGCCGCGCCCAGTCGGCGGCCCTCGCAAAACCGAAGATGGAACACGACACCAGTACGAACAGGGCCAAACGGCGGAGCGTCATGGAGAAGCACTCGGGGAAGGTAATCGGTGAAGAAAGTATCGCAGGAAGAAGCACCGGATCGCAATTGAAATCCGGTGATGATATCGCGCCGACCATCACTTTGGGATCGTCGGTTCGAAGTCCAGATTCTTCACCAAGAAGGCCCACAAGTCGGCGGCTTCCTCAATGATCTTCGTCGTCGGCTTCCCGGCTCCGTGGCCGGCTTTCGTTTCGATGCGGGCCAGCACCGGGTTCGGGCCGCTGTGGCATTCCTGCAGCATCGCCGTGAACTTGAAGCTGTGCCCCGGCACGACGCGGTCGTCGGTATCGGCGGTCGTCACCAGCGTCGGCGGGTAGGCCGTACCCGGTTTCAGGTTGTGGTACGGGCTGTACTTGAACTGCGCGGCGAAGTCGTCTTTGTTGGCGCTGTCGCCGTAGTCGTCGACCCAAAAGCGGCCGGCGGTGAAGCGTTGAAATCGCAGCATATCCATGACGCCGACAGCCGGGAGGCATGCGCCGAACAGCTCGGGGCGCTGGGCCATGCAAGCCCCGACGAGCAGTCCACCGTTGCTACCGCCTTGGATGCCGATTTTCTTCGCCGAGGTGTATTTCTCGGCGATCAAGAACTCCGCCGCGGCGATGAAATCGTCGAAGACGTTTTGCTTCTGCAACTTCGTGCCGGCTTTGTGCCAAGCTTCGCCGTACTCGCCGCCGCCGCGGAGGTTGGCCACCGCGAGGACGCCGCCCATTTCCATCCACTGAATCCGGCTGACGCTGAAGCCGGGCGTCAACGAAATATTGAAGCCGCCGTAGCCGTAGAGCAGCGTCGGGTTTTTGCCGTCGAGTTTCAAACCCTTCTTGTGGGCGACGAACATCGGGATCTTCGTGCCGTCTTTGCTCGGGTAAAAGTACTGCTTCACTTCGTACTCGGCCGGGTCGAACTTCACTTTCGATTGGCGGAATAGTTTGCTCTCGCCGGTGATGACGTTGTACCGGTAGGTCGCGGCGGGCGTGTTGAAACTGCTGTAGGTGTAGAAGGTTTCGGTGTCGGTGCGTTTGCCGCCGAAGCCGCTGGCCGTGCCGATGCCGGGCAGTTCGACATCCCGGATGTGTTTGCCGTCGGTGGCGAAGACCTTCACGACGCTGCGGGCATCCCGCATGTAGTTGCACACGAACGTCCCGGACAGGAAGCTGACGCCGCCGAGCGTCTCTTTGGCTTCGGCCACGACCGTTTTCCAATTCTCCTTGGCCGGCTTGCGGATGTCGATGGCGATGACAGATCCTTTGGGCGAGCCGGTCTCGGTGAGGAAGTAGAACACCGGCCCGTCGTTGCCGACGAGGTTGAACTTGTTGTCGTGGTTGGCGACGAGATCGGTTACCAGCCCGTACGGTTCGTTGAGATCCTTCACGGCGACGCGGTTCCGCCGGCTGGTGGTGCCGTCGCCAATACTGACGACCAAATAGCGGCCGTCTTCGGTGACGTCGCCGGAGATCGTCCACTTGGGGTGATCGGGCCGTTCGTAGACGAGCACATCTTCGGACTGGGGAGTGCCCAAGCGGTGATAGTAGAGCTTCTGGTTCTCGTTGGTCGCCTGGAACTTGGCATCGCCGGTCGGCTCCGCGAAGCGGCTGTAGAAGAAGCCCCGGCTATCGGCCGTCCACGAGGCGCCGCTGAACTTCACCCACTTGAGTTCGTCGCCGAGCGTTTTGCCGGTATTGAGGTCGAGCACCTTCCACGTGTTCCAGTCGCTGCCCGCTTCGGCCAGTCCATAGGCGCCGTACTTGCCGCACTCGGATGGCACGAACCCGGCGAGGGCCACGGTGCCGTCCTTGGACAACGCGTTCGGGTCGAGCAGCAGCTTGGGTTCGGCGTCAAGCGCATCTTGGATGTACAGCACGCTTTGATTTTGTAGGCCGTCGTTCTTGCTGAAGTAGTATTTGCCGCCGCCGAGTTTGGAGGGGGCGGAGATCTTCTCGTAGTTGTAGAGGTCGGTGATGCGCTTCTTGATGGCGTCGCGCTGCGGGATGCCGGCGAGATATTCCTGCGTGACCTTGTTCTGGGCTTCGACCCAGGCCGCGACTTCGGTCGACTTCCGCACGTCGTCTTCGAGCCAACGGTACGGGTCGGGCACTTTCGTGCCGTGGTAGTCATCGACTTGATCGACCTTCTTCGTCTCGGGATACTTCAACTTCTTGTCCTCGGCCGAAGCGCTGGCGGCGAAAGCGAAC
>JBBRUN010000201.1:0-9011 GCA_038247765.1 Gemmatales bacterium
ATTTGGCCGAGTTGTGAAAGATGCTGGTGCCGTAAAACCCGAAGAAGTCAACGCTCTCGGTTTCATGCTCGCTGACAAGAAGGCCGGGTCGTTCAAGATGGAAGTGGAGTGGATCAAGGTTGAGCGGGCGGGGAAGTGATTCAGGACAGACTAATCACCGAAGTATTTCATGAAGAAAGCACTGCTGCTCATCGATCTCCAGAACGACTATTTCCTCGGAGGCCACTTCCCGCTCTGGCACACGGAGGCCGTTCTTCAAAACATCGAGCGAGCCATCGAGAAGGCGAAGGCTCAAGGCATCCCGGTGATCCACGTTCAGCAATCGCAGACAGCATGATGGGAATCGCACCGTTCTTCAACGAGGGCCGGGGGCCGAAATCCACCCCCGCATTCTCGCGTTGAACGCCCCGGTCGTCGTGAAGCACTTCGCCGACGGCTTCGAGAAGACGAACCTGGAAGAAACACCGGCCCGGCTCGGCTTCACCGAACTCCTGGTGTGCGGGATGATGACGCAGAACTGTATGACCCACACGACGATCTCGGAGGCAGCGGAGAAGTATCACGTCGCGATCCTGCCAGACTGCTACACCACTTTCAGCGAGATCCTGCACCTGATCGGCCTGCACGCAGTATCGACACGGGTGAAGATGGTGCCGTGGAGTGAGTCGATTTAGAGGTGAGGCGTTACCCTTTTCATACTCCGTACCACCCTGTTTTGGCGTCATTTATTGGCTGGCGCGAACGGTCGATGTGCCGACCGCTCGCCCCAGAAACTCGACATAAACCCCTTGTAAATAAAGAGTTTTAGCGAAACGGGAGTGGAAGGGAATCGAACCCTCCGAACCCGTTGTTCACGGGTTCCGCCGGTTTTGAAGACCGGGGCCGGCACCAGCCGTGCAAACACTCCCCTCGCACTATCCGATTGTAGGCCTTTCGGAATCGGCGGAAAGAAAGGATAACATCCGCATGGCACTGAAACCTCGCAAACTTTGGCTCGATTGGCTCGTGGCCATGGCCGTCCGTTCGACCGTGTGTGTCGTCCAAGCGATGCCGGCGTCTTTCTCGCACGGTTTCGCCGAACTGCTGGCGCGGATTGCCCACCGCATCGATCATCGCCACCGCCGTGTCGCCGCCGAAAACCTCGGTTTCGCCTTCCCGGAGAAGTCGCCGGCGGAGATCGACCTCCTCGTGCGGCGCTGCTACCGACACTGCTGCTTGCTCGTCGTCGAGATCATTTTGCTGCCGCGGAAGTTGGCCATCGAAAACTGGCGCGCTTCGGCGTCGCTCGTCCGCGGCGACTTGATCCTCGACGGCTTGCTGACTGAGCGGCCGCTGCTGATCGTGACGGCGCACTTCGGCAATTGGGAGTTCGCCGGGTTCGCCCTCGGTCGGCTCGGCTTTAAGACCTACGCCATCGCCCGGGTGCTCGACAACCCGTACCTCGAATCGTTTTTGAAGAAGTTCCGCCAGGCGACCGGGCAGACGATCATCGCGAAGAAGGACGACTTCGACCGACTTTCCTCCGTGATGGAAGCCGGTGGGAAAGTGGCCACGCTCGGCGATCAAGACGCCGGGACACGGGGTGTGTTCGTCGAGTTCCTCGGCCGGCCGGCGTCGGCCCACAAAGCGGTCGCGCTGATGGCGATGCAGTTCGACGCGAAGATGATCGTCATCGGCGTGCCGCGGATTGCCGAGAACCCGGCCCGCGGATTGGGGCGTTACGAAATCGTCTGCGAAGACAGCATCGACCCGCGCGATTACGGAACGCGGCCGGACGCGGTGAAGGCGATCACCCAGCGTTACCACGATGCGCTCGCCCGGCTGATCCGGAAACACCCGGAGCAATATTTCTGGCTGCACCGCCGTTGGAAGTCCCAACCCGCGGCCAAGAAAAAGCCGGCTTGACCGGGCACCGTTGCCGGCATTCTCCAATTCGGTTGTCCGCTGTGGCCCGGCGAATCGCATTCCCTATCAGAAGCCTTGCCCGAAGCCCGCGCCCAGGTGACCTCTTATGTCCGACTTCACGCAAAGCCATCGCCCGGTCCGGGTCACCACCGCGTTGGGGCCCGATGCCATATTCATCACCGGGATGCGGGGCCACGAGGCGATTTCCGAGCTGTTCTCGTTCGAATTGGACTTGGTCGCTCCGGTCGATTCGCCGATCGATTTTTCCAAAATCCTCGGGCAGCCGGCGCTCGTCGAAGTCGACCACCAAGCCGGGGTCACGCGATTCTTCCACGGGATCATCAGCCGGTTCAGCCAAGGCCGCCGGGATCCGCGCTTCGCCCAATATCGGGCCGAGTTGGTGCCCCTGCTCTGGGTACTGACGCGGCGGGAACAGAGCCGGATTTTCCAACACCAATCGGCGAAGGAGATTCTCGCCGCGGTCTTCGATACCATCCCGCTCAAATGGGCGACCGCCGGGGATTACGCCGAGCGCGATTACTGCACTCAGTACCGCGAGTCCGACTACGACTTCGCCCAGCGGTTGATGGAAGAAGAAGGGATCTTCTATTACTTCGAGCACACCGCCGAGGGGCACACGCTCGTCTTGGCCGACTCGCCGCAGGGGCACGCCGATGTGCCGCAACCGACGAAAATCGTCTTTCGCCAAGGCAAAGACGACGCCCACCCGGAGGGCTTCGCCATTGCGAGCTGGGAGAAATCCCAAGAGATCCGCACGGGCAAATTCACGCTCTGGGATCACAACTTCGAGATGCCGGACAAGCACCTCGACGCCGAGAAAGAGATCGTCGCGGCCGTGACCGTCGGCACCGTGTCGCACAATTTGCAAGTCGGGCCGACGGCCCAACTGGAGAACTACACGTACCCGGGCGGCTACGCCGATTGGTTCGACGGCATCGACCGCAGCGGCGGGGAGCAAGCCAGCGATTTGGAAAAAGTCTTCGAACAGAATGTCCGCCTCGTCGGCTTGCGGGCGCAACGCGAATCCTCCGCGGCCCTGCGGATCATCGGTACCAGCGACTGCGCCAACCTGACGAGCGGGCTCAAATTCGCCATCGAAGAGCACTTCGACGCCGACGGCGAGTACGTGCTCACCAGCGTCCGCCACGAGATCGATGTGGGCGGCGGCTTCGTTTCGGGGGACCGCAGCGAGATCGCCTATTCCAACAAGTTCCAGTGCCTCCCGGCGGCGCTGGCATTCCGGCCCGAGCGGACCACGGCGCGGCCCGCCGTGTGGGGTACGCAAACGGCCATCGTCGTCGGCCCGGCCGGCAAGGAACTATTCACCGACAAATACGGCCGCGTGAAAGTGCAGTTCCACTGGGACCGCGACGGCAAGAACGACGCCGACAGCTCGTGCTGGATCCGCGTGGCGACGACGTGGGCCGGCAAAGGTTGGGGCGTCATTCACATCCCCCGGATCGGGCACGAGGTCGTCGTCGATTTCCTCGAAGGGGATCCGGATCGGCCGATCATCATCGGCAGCGTCTACAACGCGGATCACATGCCGCCGGGTAAACTGCCGGACGATGCGATGATCAGTGGGTTGACTTCCCGCTCGACGCCGAATGCGGGGCCGGCCAACTTCAACGGCATGCGGGCCAACGACACCAAAGACGAAGAGCATCTGACGATCCAAGCCGAGTTCGATCAGACCTCGCTGGTGAAGCACGACGAAGATCATACCGTCGGCAACGACCGCACCGTCCACGTGACGAACAACCACGCCGAGACAGTCGATGTCGATCAGGCCGTGACCATCGGCTCGAACCAGAAGGTCGATGTCGGGGCCGATCAGACCGAAACGGTCGGGGCCAACCGCAGCATCACCATCGCGACGAACGACACGCTGAAAGTCGGCGGCGCGGGCAAGACCGGCATCGACGGCACATGGACCTTTGACGCCACCGGCGATGCGAAGCACACTTTCGGGGCCGCGTACACCGAGGCCGTCACGGGAGACCGCACGACCACGGTGAAGGGTGCCGACAAACTCACCGTGTCGGGCGCGCTCACCATCGACGCCACCGGAAAGATCAAAATCACTTCGCCGGCGGGGATCGAAATCGTTTGCGGCAGTTCTTCGATCAAGATCACGCCGGGCGGGATCGAAATCAGCGGGCCGAAGGTCGATGTTACCGGCAGCGGGCCGGTGACCGTCAAAGGGGCCGTCGTCAAAGTCAACAGTTGAGGCATGCCATGGAACTCGCCGCGATCCCGCTGGCCCACAACAACTCGCTGGTGGTCGAACCGGTCGCCGGGGGCTCGGTGCTCCGGCTGTTCGCGGCCGACGGAAAGCAGACCATCGCTCTACGGGTCACGGCGGCGGGGCTGGAACTCGAGTTCGTCGGCGGGTTGTCGCTGAAAACCGACGGCGACCTCGCCCTCTCGGCCCGGCGGATCGACCTGAGCGCCACCGAGGGGATGTCCCTCACCACGGCGGGCCATCTGACGACGACGGGACGCTCCCAGACCATCGTCGCCGATCTTGGCGACGTGAAGGTGAAGGCCAACGACGACGTCCGTTTCAACGGCGAGCGCGTGCTCGTCAACTGCTAATCGGCGAGACACATGGAACTCGAGAACCGCACGCCGTTCCCCGCGGCCCTCTACCGGGGTTGCATCGACGAAGAGCGCATCGCGGCGTCGCTGGTGGTCCGTCGGACGTTCGATCTGGTCGCCGGCTATTTGGTCCGTTCCTCGGAAGAAGCTTGGCCCGTGTCGGGCGGTCCGTGGGACAGCCCCGCCGGGCCGATGGCCGGCGACGATGTCTTCTACCGCGGCGGCGTCGATCTGTTCGTGTTCGGCTCGGCCCGTTCGGCGAAACCCTTGCCGCGTGTCGATGTGACGGTGGAAGCGGGCAAGGAGTTCAAATATTCCGTGGCCGTTTTCGGCGACCGCATCTGGACGCGCTCGGGGAACGACCTGATCCCCGGCCCGCCGAAGCCGTTCACCGCGATGCCGCTGACGATGGCGAACGCCTACGGCGGTGCCGACGAATGGGACGAACTACCGGTGCCCTTCCCCGCCAACGGCGACGGTAAAGGCTATGCGATGTCGGCGGAAAGCGCCCTCGGGAAGCCGCTGCCGAACCTGGAGAACCCCAAGGCGCTGTTGAAGAAATTCGGCGAGCACCCCGACCCGGTGGGAGTCTCGGCCCCGCCGTATCCGTACGCCGTGCGCGTTCCCAAGACGATTGAGTTTTACCCGGATGGCGTGATGAAGAAGATCGACCCGAAGTTCTTCAACGCGGCCTTCCCGGACATGATCGCGCCGAAGTTGGCCGTCGGGGATCGCGTCAAAATCACCGGTGTCGCGGAGCGGCCGATTCAGTTCGAGATTCCGCCGCCGGACGTGGAAATGAAATTGCAACTGGGCGACAAGATCCACAGCGCGGTTCCGACGGTCGATCAGGTCGGTATCGAAGTCGACCGCGAACGGGTCTTCGTGACCTACCGGCACGCCTTCCGGTACAAGGTCGTGATGTACGCGAAACGGCGCTGCGAACTGCTGGAGGGAGTGCGATGAAACACGGCGTGCTGAAGGGCTTCCACCCGATGATCGGCATCGACATGCACCAGATGTTGGTGCCGCCGGCGCCGCTGACGCCGCCGGCGCCTTACAACACCGTGCAAATTCTGTTCGGGCTCGGCGGTTTGGTCGCGACGCACTCCAAGACCATCTTTACCGACTCGTTCGGCCCGACGATCATGAAAGGCTCGGACATCGGCCCGCTGATCCCCCACATCGGGGGTCCCAGCGTCTTGCTGGCGGTCGAAATTCCGCTCAGCGCGTCGAAGTGCCACTTCGGTTCATCGAAATACAAATGCAAAGAGGGCACGGTCGGCGTGTCGATGCTCTTCGCGATCAATTTGAACCTGAATTGCGGCACGCCGGTGCCGACACCCACGGGCACCGTGCTCGCCGTGGCGACGCACCGCGTGGACATGACCATGGGCGATGTCCTCGCCGGGATCGGGAACATGTGCGCCGACTTCCTGATGCAGTCGGCTTTGCAGTGGGTCGGTGGCAAAGCCGGCGGCGCGGCGGCGAGTGTCACCGGCCGACTGTACGCCGAAATCGGCGCGGCGATGCTCGAGCGCGGTGCACCGCTTTTTATCATGGGCCCGCTCTTCCGCCTCGGCATGTCGCAGGGCTTCACGGGGCGACTTTTGGGTCGCTTCGGCGACACCGTCGCCGGGACGGTCATCGGCTTCTTCGCCGGGGGCCCGATGGGTGCCGACGCCGGTACGTTCGGCGCGGCCACCCCCGGCGGCGCGGCTTCCAGCGCTTACGGCGGTTGGTTCGATTCCCGCGGCGAAGCCTACGACCGCCGCCACGGGAACGCCACGGCCGAAGAACAGGCCATACGCGATTTCAACGAAGCCGACACGCCGGTCGATTACGAAAGCGGCCTCGGCGATCTCCTCTTCGGCCCGTGATTCAAAACGAGACCGCCATGCAACTCTCACTCCGCGATCCGACCGGCGCGAACCACCTCGCGGTGTTGTCCAAGCGCACGTACACCGTGGAGCGCGGGAAACTTGTCCTCGCGGCCGAACAACTGCCGATCCGCGACGATCTCGTCTTCGATGGTGAAGAACTACTCCACGACACCGATACGATCCCGCTGAAATTGCGCACGGACGTCGTCATCCAAGGGCACGCTTACGGCAACGGACGGAGCCAGTTCGAAGCCGCGGTCACGGTAAACGGGAAGCTCGCCAAGCGCATCCTCGTGCTCGGCGACCGCGAGTGCATCACCGATTCCGGCGGATCGGTTTTCATCTCCCCGCCGCTACCCGTCGATAAACTCCCGCTGCGGTACACCCACGCTTACGGCGGTAGCGAAGTTCGCACCCTCGACGGCGTGCCGGAAGATTGCGCGGCGAACATCCGCAGCTTGGCGGTCGGCCTCGAAGTGCCACCGGAGCAGGTGATCTTGTCGAGTTACCCGAGGAACCCCGCCGGGTGCGGCTGGCTTTTGAAACCGACCCTCGAAGCCGTCGGCAAACTCCGCCTGCCGAATCTCGAAGATCCCCTCGACCGACTCACACCCCAGCGACTCGCCGTCGGCGACGAACTCGAATGGCCGAAGATGCCGCTGCCCCAATCGACGGGCTGGATGCACTACAACGCCTTCCCGCGCCGGGCCTATGTCGGCTTCGCCATCCCCGGCAAACTGGCCACCAAACGCATCGCCGAAGTCGAGCGGGGCTACTACCCGGAGAATCTGCTCGACACAAACAAAACCTACGCCGATACCCAGCTCGTGGCGCAAGGGGCGTCGCCCGGATTGCAGTTCCCCCACTTCCGCGGCGGCGAAACGATCGTCCTCGACAACATGCACCCGAAGCAGGCGAGGTACACGCTGACACTGCCGGCGGAGCGTCCGAAGATGTGGGTCGACGGCCGCAAAGGGACGCTGAAAGAAACCGCGCCGGTGATCCACACCGTCGTCATCGAGCCGGATCTGGATCGCGTGACGATCCTCTGGCGCGGCTCGGCGTCGGCCCTGCGACTTTATCTGCCGGCGGAGTTGGCAAAGATGCCGTGGAAGGTGGAATGGCCATCTTCGTAGCGTACGCCGTTCAATATCGCCAATCCAAACCGAGGGTCACGCCTTGGATCCAGTAATCGCTGCGCTCGAATAGCGGCAGCGGGCGTTCGGATGGGGTGCTCAATTGACCCAAATCGACGACGCGGTCGATCTGATCCCCCGGCCGAACCGCGTCGCCGAGGTAGATTACCGAGTAGCCGACGGTGAACCGTGCCCGTTGGCCGAGCTGATAGCCGAGTTTCAACGCGCCCTCGGGCAGCGCAGAAAAATGCGACTGCGTCCGCCGACCGGCGTTGCTGGGTTGGCCGTAGACCCCGACGGGAAACCACTGCGTGGTCGAACCCATCGGCCCATCGCTGACGCCGACGGTCTGCCCGCTGATGCGGACGACTTCCACGGTTTTCCCGAGCGACACTTTCGTATCCAATTGCAAGCTGAAGGCTCCGTGGCTCAGCTCCGTGCGCAAGCCGAGTTCGCCCCCGTGGAAACGATTGTGGGCGTCGATCTGATCGGCCGTGCGACTGCGATAGAACGTGTCGAATCCTTGGAATTCGGAATATTGCTCGAAGCGCAGCCCTTCGTTCACCATGAAGTACCGATACCCGGCGAGGCCGTTGACTTTCAGGTTCTCTCCCTCGTACAAGTTGGCGACCCCGGTGATCCCCCAGCTTTGAATTCGGGTACTCGCCCAAGCCTGAAAGATCCCCGGCATCGCCGCCGTATTCACGGCCACAACATCTTCGGCGCCCGTGTACGGATTGACGATCGGCCGGCCGATATTCAACCGCGTCGGTCCGACTCGGTCGTGCGAAGTTTGCGTGCCGGTGAAAAGGTACGAAATCTCCATGCCCGTCCGCTGCGCGGGGTCGAGCGCCCAGCCGAGTACGAATTTGCCGCCCGTCAGATTCGGCGGATTCGTTTTGCCACCTCCTAGCAGGACGACGGTATTCGGCCCGTCGAGTGTCGGCGGGCCCGCGCGGCTCGCGGTCAACAACGGCGGCACCGATTGCGGTTTCGACCACCAAAGCAACACTTCGCCGGAGTACCACGATCTCGGAATCGGCCCGGAAATGAGCGCCCCGCGAGCATGACCGATAGCGCCGGGCGGCAAATCGGGCAGCGATTCTTGCAGCGGTTGCGAGACGGCGGTTCCGTTGGGCAGGGGTGGCCCTTCGACCTCGACCATCGGCGCGAGGTTCAGCGGCGGCAGGTCGGTCGGCATCGTCTGCGCGGAGGCCGCGCCGAGCCAGCCGAGTGCGAAAATGGAAGCGATCAGCGGACGCAGCATCCCGATTCCCCTGGCGAGGTGGGAGCTATGCCCGAACCGCCGGGCGGCGTCTAGGCGAAGCGAGGGTGCGGGTGCGGCAACGATTCTTGGAGGTTTCGCGGGTCGTGCTCGGCGTTACGCCATTTCCGTACCGGGTTCTCACCGGCGTCGCCTACGAAAACAGCTCACCGCGAAGAAACTCCAAGAATCGTGGCTACA
>JBBRUN010000202.1:0-8989 GCA_038247765.1 Gemmatales bacterium
CGATTGACGCAGCGCTGAAGTACGGGGATCGCGACGCCTGCTTACGGGAAGGTGCGAGCTACACCTGGGAGCACTGCACGGAGCAATTCATGGAGAATTTGGTGGGGGTGGTGAACTAAATCCGTCAGAACCGGAAGCGTGAGCGACGTAATGCTTCGATTCCGATTTCGCCGATCGCTGTCTCGATTCGCCTCGTCGGAGCCGGACGCGTGAGCGACGTATTGCTTCCATCCCGATTTCGCCTATCCCTGCATCAATACCTCGCTCACGCGTCCGGCTCTGACTACTCACGCCTCCCCGTTCTGCTGCGCCAGCTCGCGTACGAACTCCAGCGCTTCGTCCACGGTGCCGACCCGCGCCCCCGGCACCCGACCACCGACGTCGCACTCTTGCAAAATTAGTAGATCGTCGAAGTCCGGGTGCGATTCGAGCCGCTTGCGGTGGCGAGCGCCCAATGTCCCGGCGACGTACTCGTGGGCCGTCATGTGCTCTTGAATTAGCCACGCCGTGCGCTCGGAGACCAACCCCTGCAACGCTTGCAGTGCCGCAGTGACGTGGTCGAATGGATCGATGGCCTTGCCGGCATCGTGGAGCAGAGCCGCGAGTAGGAATTCCTCGTCGTAGAAGCGGACCTCGCGGGCCTTCTCGAAGACTTGCAGCGTGTGGTAGAGGGCGTTGCCCTCGGGGTGCCACTTCGGGCTTTGCTTCACGTTCTCGAGCGCCAGCAGCATGATGCGGTAAAGCGGGTACGGGTCGAGTTCCAACGCCGCGTCGTCGGTTCCTTCGGGTTCGTCGAGATCGACGCCGGGATACTCGGCCTTCAGCAGGATTTCCAGTTCCGCTATGCTCGCCCGTTCAATCGCCTTGCCCGTGATCGACGATTTGAAGACGTAATGGCACTGGTTCTCGGCGTAAACCGTCAGTTCGAAATCGAACGCGTCGTGGACGTGCACGTGTGTGAAGATGCGGCTCTCGCCGTGCTTCGTGATGTGTTTGCGCTCAATTTCGTACGGCAGCCCCTCGGCTTGGAGAATGTCTTCGATCCCCTGCACCGAATCGGCGAAGAGATGGAGGTCGATGTCCGAGCCTTCGCGAGTGTGGCCCGTCATCACGCTGCCGATGAGCCGGGGGCGGTACTTCACCAGCAACTTCATCATGCGGAGCGCGGCGAGCCGCATCCGCAAAAGGTTTTCGGTACGGGCGTCGCCTTCGTAAGTGCGGGCGAACTGCTGGATGAGGTCGCGGATCTCGGCGTTGCTCGGCAATCCGCTCGTTTTGACGTACCCCTTGCAGAGCCGCTTCGCCGCCTTCAATTTGGCGGTGAAGTATTCGGTCTCGACCCGGTCGTACATGAGGCGCGCGGCCTCGAATGCAATCGCATGACGCAGTTTGGCGTCGGCCATAAAAGTGTGCGGTGGTGAGTTTTTAACGAGCCTATCCGCTGCCACCGCGAGGCTCATCGGAAATCTTACCGCCGGCGCCGGGGTGAACAATGCCGATTGGAGAAATAGAACAGACCCATCGCAAGCTGACCCGGAGTTCCCCCATGTTCGCCCGCGCTCTCCTCCTGATGGCTTTGGCCACCCCTTTCGCGATGGCCGAGGATCACCCCGTCGTCAAACAGATGAAGGAAAAGCTGAAGCACCCGGAGAAACCCTTCACGATGCTCGTGACGATCCAAGTGAAGGAAGGAAAGGAGAAGGCCTTCGAAAACGCATTCCTCGAAGCGCAGAAGGGCACCAAGAAGGAAAAGGGCTGCATCGCCTACGAGATCAACCGCGACGCGGAAGCACCCGACACCTTCGTGCTCGTCGAGAAGTGGAAGAATCTCGACGGCCTCGTCGATCACTTGGCCCAAGAGCACACGACGAAACTGCTGAAACTGTTCGGGGACATGGTCGAGAAGTCGTCGATCAAGGTCTACACCGCACCGGGCGAATGATCGCTGAGCACTCCGGGTTAGTTCTCACGATGGCCATTCTGCAAATCGGTTGGATGCAACACCCCCCGGAGGCCTTCACCGGCGGGGCCGTCACGGTCGGCAACTTCGACGGCGTCCACCGCGCCCACCACCAACTCGTCGCCGTGACGCGCGAAGAAGCCCGCAACGCCGGCGGGCCGGCCATCGTCGTGACCTTCGACCCGCCCCCGCTGGCCTTGCTCAACCCCTCCGCCGCGAAGCAACCGTTGACGACGACGGCCGACCGGATCGAACTGCTCCGCACGGCCGGGGCCGAGCACGTCGTCGTGCTGAACACGGAAGCGGCGCTATTGGCCCTTTCCCCGGAGGCGTTCTTCGAGGACGTGCTGATCGGCCTGTTCCGGGCGAAGGTCGTCGTCGAGGGGTACAACTTCCGCTTCGGCCGCAACCGCACCGGCGACACCGCCGCGTTGCGGGCGCTCTGCACCGGAGCCGGCCGGCGCTTCGTCGAAGTGCCTCCGCTGCTCGAAGACGCCGAGGCGATTTCGAGCAGCCGGATTCGTTCGGCCTTGCTGGCGGGGGACGTGACGGCCGCGGCCCGCTGGCTCGGGCGCAAGTATTCCATCCGGGGCACCGTCGAAACCGGGGCGAAGCGCGGCCGCACCATCGGCTTTCCCACGGCCAACCTCGGCGCCGTCGGCACGCTGCTGCCGAAGGATGGCGTCTACGCGGTGCGGGCGACGGTGGACGAAGACGCCTTCGCCGGCGCCGCGAACATCGGCCCGAACCCGACCTTCGGCGAATCGGCCAAGAAGATCGAAGTTCACCTGCTCGACTACTCGGGCGATCTCTACGGCCGGGAGTTGAAGGTCGAATTCGCCGCGAGACTGCGCGACACGCGGCCCTTCGCCAGTGTCGCCGAGTTGGTGTCGCAGTTGGAACAGGACGTGGCGCTGGCGCGGTACGCGGCCGAGGCGTGAGCGGATCAGCCACCGGGGGCCGTCATCGTCTCAGGGCGCACCCAAGCGTCGAATTGCTGGCCGGTCAGTAGGCCACTGGCCAACGCTTCTTCGCGGAGCGTCGTGCCGTTACGGTGGGCCGTCTTGGCGATCTTCGCCGCGGCGTCGTAGCCGATGTGCCGGTTGAGTGCGGTCACCAGCATTAACGAGTTCTGAAGATAACCGGCGATCTGCTTCCGGTCAGCATCGATCCCTTTGCGAATCGTCATCGGCGACTTCGCGCGGATCTTCGATTGATCCACTTCAACCCGGCCCGTATCCGGGTTCGTGCAGTATTCGAGATTCTCGTAGTCGGTCTCGGGCATGTCGGCGGCACAATGTTCGCGGAAGCTCCGGCAGGCGTCGGTGAGCAGCCGGACGCTGTGCAAGAAGTTGTGGATGATGACCGGCTTGAAGACGTTCAGTTCGAAGTTGCCCTGACTCGCCGCGAAGCCGATAGCGGCGTCGTTGCCCATGACTTGCACGCAGACCATCGTCGTCGCTTCGCTCTGGGTCGGGTTCACCTTCCCCGGCATGATCGACGAGCCCGGCTCGTTCTCCGGGATCGTGAGTTCGCCCAAACCGCAGCGCGGGCCGCTCGCCAGCCAGCGGATGTCGTTGGCGATCTTCATCAGCGCCGCCGCGAGGGTTTTCAACGCGCCACTGGCAAACACCATCGGCTCGTGCCCCGCAAGCGCCTGGAATTTGTTCGGCGCCGTGACGAATGGCAAACCGGTGATCTCGGCGATGGCCTTCGCGCTGCGCACGGCGAATTCCGGGTGGGCGTTCAACCCGGTTCCGACGGCCGTGCCGCCGAGAGCGAGTTCATACAGCATCGGCAAACTCAACTTCACCGCCGCGATTCCGTAGTCGAGTTGGGCGACGTACCCGCTGAATTCTTGGCCGAGCGTCAACGGCACAGCATCCATCAGGTGCGTGCGACCGATCTTCACGATGCCTTCGAACTCGGCCGACTTCGCCGCGAAGACATCGCGCAGTTCGGTGACGCCCGGGATCAGTTTGTGGACGATCTCCTCGACCGCGGCGATGTGCATGGCCGTCGGGAATGTGTCGTTCGACGACTGCGACAGGTTCACGTCGTCGTTCGGGTGGACGCCGTACTTGTCGCCGCGCGGCACACCGCACAGCTCCGCCGCGCGGTTGGCGATGACCTCGTTGGCGTTCATGTTCGTCTGCGTGCCGCTGCCGGTCTGCCAGATGCGCAGGGGGAAATGGGCATCGAGCGTCCCGGCAATCACCTCGTCGCAGGCTCGGAAAATCGCGGGGACCTTCGCCGCGACCGCGATGAGGTCGGACGGCTTGTCTCGGAACAACCCGAGGCCGAGGTTCACCTGCGCCGCGGCTTTCTTCAAGATGCCGAAGGCGCGGATGAGCGAGCGCGGCATCACATCCGAACCGATGGCGAAGTGCGTCAGGCTGCGGGCGGTTTGCGCGCCGTAGTAACGGTCGGCCGGCACGCGGATCTGGCCCATGCTGTCGGATTCGAGGCGGAATTCGTCCATGTCGGTCACTCGACGGGAGAAGAGCGGAGGGAGAAATTGTATTGGTCGTACACGGAAGGGTCATTCGACTCTACGACCAACGGGCCGGTTTACCCAAGCCCAGACCGGCGCTTCGACGGTCTGGGTCTGCTACTCATGTCGCATTCGGCTTGAACCGCGACTTCAATTTCAAGAACGGCCTCTCGATCAAGTAGAACGACCCGATGGCGGCCAGCACCGCCAGCCCCAGATTCACCGGGAATTGCTGCCACAATTCAGCCGCGTCGGAATGCACGTGCAGGAACGGCTGTTGCCAAAGATAAAGGCTGTAGGAAATGGTGCCGAGCCATGCGATCCCACGCAGATTGAGAATCCGGACAACGAAACTCCCCCTCTCCGCTTCGAAACAGACGCTCAGCAGCAAATACGCCACCGCCAATCCCACCGCGGTCATCCCCAATGGCACCGTGACAATCGGCAAAGCCTCGGCCGTCCGAAACGCGAGCACACCGCCTACCGTCAGCACTGCGATCAACCTTCCGATCGTTCGGGATCGATCCACGAATCGCCGCACCGCTTCGGGTTGTCGGAACTGCCAGATGGCCGCGAGTGCCCCGTAGGCCATCAAGTCGCCGATACCGAGGAGCGAGTTCGCCAGCGGGTCGAGCTTCAACTTGAACCAGACCACACGCAACACCGGCACGACGACGACGAACACCAACAGCAGCCATTTGGCCCGGCGCACGCCGAGCCAAGCCAGCAGCGGTGGCCAGAGCAAATAGAAGTGCTCCTCGACGGCGAGCGACCAGAGATGCCCCGTGGACCACGGATGATGCTCGGCACCCCACGGAATGTAGGGAACCAGGAACAACCCCCCGGATGCGAAGTGAATCGGTTCGACGCCGAGATCCGCGCCGGAGGCTTGCGCGACCGCGAGGAAAATCAGGAACGCGAACAGCGCCGGCAGCAAGCGGAACGCCCGGCGGAGGTAAAAGCCGCGCAGCGAGATCGAACCGCGCTCCGCTTCGCGCAGCAGTAAATGCGTGATGATGAACCCGCTGATGACGAAGAAGATCCAGACGCCGAGCCGGCCGAAGTTGGTGGTGTACCGTTCGAGATCCGAGCCGGTGGAACTGACCGAATGCTGGACGAGGACGAACGTGATCGAGATGGCCCGCAGCCCATCGAGTGAAGGAATTCGACCCCGCGCCATAAATTGACCTCCGTTTCAATTGATCAGAGCCGGACGCGTGAGCGACGTTCGTCTTTCACCGTATTTTCGAATGCCCGCGCCACAAATTGACCTCCGTTTCAATTGATCAGAGCCGGAAGCGTGAGCGACGTTCGTCTTTCACCCTATGCTCCAATGCCGCTCCCAGCCATGGGTACGTCGCTTACGCTTCCGGCTCTGACAGAAGCATTACAACATCGGGAACGAACTTCGAGAATTCGCCATGGTCGATTTGCAAGTGACGCTCGGCCGGCTCCGGTTTCGCAACCCGATTCTCGTCGCCTCGGGCACCTTTGGCTACGCCCGCGAAATGGCCCCGTACGTCGATTTCGCCAAGCTCGGTGGCCTTGTCCCGAAGACCGTGACGCAATTGCCACGGGCCGGCAATGCCCCGCCGCGCACGGTGGAAACCGCCTCCGGGATGCTCAACGCCATCGGCCTCGACAACGACGGCCTCGAGCATTTCCTCGAACATCACCTGCCGTATCTGCGAACCCTGCCGACGGCCATCATTGGCAACATCGCGGGGAAGACCGAAGACGAATTCGTGGCGATGGCCCGCCGCATCGGCGAATCGGGCGACGGCCTCGCCGGGTTGGAATTGAATTTGTCGTGCCCGAATGTCTCCGGCGGACTCGACTTCGCCACGAACCCGGCCGTCACGCGGCGGATCGTCCAGCACTGCCGCGAGGCTTGCCCGAATATTCCGTTGATCGCGAAGCTGACGCCGAACGTCACGAGCATCGTGGAGATCGCGAAGGCCGCGCAAGATGGTGGCGCGGATGCCGTGTCGTGCGTGAACACCTTCCTCGGCTTGGCGATCGATTGGCGCCGGCGCAAGCCAATTCTCGACAACGGCGTCGGCGGCCTCAGCGGCCCCGCCATCAAGCCGCTGGCCCTGCGGTGCGTCTGGCAGGTCGCCAGCCAAGTCCCCGGTTTGCCGGTCATCGCCATCGGCGGCATCGCCGCCATCGACGACGTGATGGAATACTTGATCGCCGGGGCGAGCGCCGTGCAAGTCGGCACGGCCAACTTCTACGACCCCGGAGCCAGCGTGCGATTGGTCGACGAGTTACCCGCGGCACTGGAATTATTGGGTGCGACGTGCGCACGGGATATCGTGGGCACCCTGCGACCGGCGGGTTAGGTTTCATTCTCCGCCACGCAACGCGACGCCTTTTGCCTTCTGCTGCTGCGTCACGTACTCCGCGCTCGGTTCGATCACGGCGATGTCGCACAATCCCCACGGCGTGCCGCCGATGGCTTTCTCCAACCAATTCGTCGGCTTCAACCGGAACGATTTCGTTTCGGTGATGCGCACCGACGATCCCTTCGCCCCGGCCAGCGTTTCTTCGAAACCGCGCAAGCTCGACTCGTGCGTGAACAAGATCACCGTCTTCGGGCGGAAGTGGCTATCGACGATCATCTGGTTCACATCCTTCGAGCGGATGCGCTTCAAATCGCGGCGGTCGGTATAGAACGCCACCGAATCGACGTTCCGCGGGTAGGTCACCACCGTCACGTCCGGATCGTTCAAATACTGCCGCACCATCTCCGGCCGACCCATCGGCGACCGCACCTTGGCATACCACGGCAGGCCGATGGAGTTCACCGCGATCAACATCGCCGCGAACGTGCCGATGACGGCGCGGGGGTAACGCGCGCGATCCCAGCGACTGCGGGCGACGAATTCGCCCAGCGCCAAACACAACGGCGGGAATGCCGGCAGGATGTACGTCGGCAATTTGCTGCCCGACAGGCTGAAGAAGAACAAACACCACAGCCCCGACAGTAACCAGAAGCCCCCGGCCGCACTGCGATGCTGCGCCTCGTCGGTTCCGCCGAACAGCAAGCACCGGAAATAGGGAATCGCCAACAGCATCCCCGGCAGAAAGCCGCCGAGGAAAATGGGGACGTAGTACCAAACCGGTTCGAGGTGATCGAACGGCTTGGCGAACCGCATGACGTTGTGCTCCCAGAAGAAGTACTTCAGGAACTCCGGCTGCCGGAAGTACATGGCCACGTACCAAGGCAGGTTGACGAGCACCACGATGCCGGCGAAGAGCAGCGCATCCGGCAAATGAGCCTTGGCCCACTTCCACAAACTCAGTGCTTCGCCGTCGGCCTGGCGATGGCGCTGCAACCAAGCGAACAGCAACAGCGGCGGGAACAGCAGCACTTCGGAGATCGGGCCTTTCGTCAAAAAGCCGAGGCCGGACATTACGGCCGCCGCCATCCACCAACGCCGGTTCAACGTCCCCGAGCGCACGGCTTCGAACCCGCACAGCACCGAGGTCGTGACGCAGAGCGTCAGTAACCCGTCGAGCAACAGCAACCGCGCGACGCCCATAAATCCCGGGGCGACGGTCAGCAGCAGCGCCGCCCAGTAGGCTCCGCGTTCGCCGATGCTCCGCCGGCCGAGCAGATAGATCGCGAGAATGGTGAGGTGAACGCACAGCGCGGGAACGAGCCGGGCGCTCGCCTCGCTGACGCCGAAAAGCTCGTAGCTGATGGCGACGAGCCAGTACATGAGCGGCGGTTTGTCTAGGTAGGCTTCGCCCTGCAGCGTCGGCACGACCCACGATCCGCCATCGACCATCTCCTTCGGAATCTGGGCGTAGCGACCTTCGTCCGGTTCCAACAGCATGAAGGATCGCGCCGGGTAAAGCAGGATCGCCGGCAGCAACAGCACGACCAGCAGCGACAACGGCCGGACGCGCGCCCGGGTGTCGGCGTCGCCGGGGAAAAGCACGCGGTTCCAAAGGTGTGGGATCCAGCCGATCGGCGACCGGGGGAGTGGAGTCGTCATTCCGAATCCTTCCGTGGATTGAAGGCGAGCAGTGTACGGCGAAGTCGGAAATCGCGGCAAGGGGAAGTGGCGAGTGGCTGTAGCAACGATTCTGGGAGGCTTTCGTAGTCGCCTGTCCAGCGATCCCTGTCCACCCCAGGAACTTCTTCTTGAGTTGTGACTGACGGCGCCCTCATTCCTCCCGTCAGTCCGTGGACTCCCGGCGTCGCGTTGCGACGGTCGAAGCTTCGGATCTCGTTCAATTCAAATCAGCCTCCTTTCGGTTCGGGGTTATCCGAGCATCACGTTTGTTCGACGGTCGCTTCCACCGGTTTGGGTCGCTTCGTCGGGCTGGAACACCGACGGCAACAGTCCGTGGCGAAGCCGGCTTCGCACAGCGTGAGGAACAGCACGTGGCCGTACGCGCCCGAGGCTTCGAGCGCCACCGTGGTGACACCGCATTGTCGCAACCAGTCGACGAGCTCGCGCAGCCCCGGCGTGTGGGCCGGGAACTCGCGGGTCGTGTCCGCGCCGCCGGGCGCATCGGCG
>JBBRUN010000203.1:0-8979 GCA_038247765.1 Gemmatales bacterium
ACCGCAACCTGCCAGCAACACGAAGGCGATCCCGCCGAGGATCAACAGAATCTTCTTGCTGCCACCTTTCTTTTGGGCCGACTTCCGTTTCGGCCGGTCGTCGTCCTCGTCGTCGAGTTCGACGACGGGCTTCGATTTCTTACGGGGCTTCGGTTCGTCGTCGTCGAACGTGAAACCCGACTCCGGCTGGGGTTTGGCGACCACGGCCGCTGCGACGACAACCGGTCGCGGCTTGGCAACCACCGCCGCCGCGACGGGCCGCGCCTTGGCCGGCACGGTCACGGCGCCACCGCAACTCGAGCAGCTCACCGACTGGCCGGCGTCGCCGTCGGGGAAGGTTTCGCGTGCGTCGCAGTGCGGGCACTTCATCGTGATCGGCATGATCGCTCTCGTTGGCCATAGGAGGCGGTATTGGAATTGTCGCGGGTGCCGCAACGATGGGCAAGGGCCGAATGCCCGCGCGCCAGTTGTGAAAATTCCTCATCGTCGCCGAGTTTCCCATTGCTATCGCCGCGGGCGTAGCCGATACTTCTTGTATCAGTTCACCAGTATTCTCGCGGTTTTATCGTGTCGCTGATTTTTCTCCGTCATTCCGCAGCGACGCCCGTCCCCCGTCCGGATCATCCACCCCAGTCGGGCCGCGCGCCGATCGGGCGTCAACATCCACCGATTGCCGAGTAACCAACCCTAGCGGAGTGACCACCATGGCAAAGGCCGCCAGCGATTACACGGACATCTTGATCCGCAAAGGGATCCTCAGTTCGGAACAGCTCGACGAAGCCCGCAATTTGTCGCTCGGCCAAGGCCTGAAACTGCAGGATGCCCTCTCGAAGTTGAACTACGCCAGCGCCATTGAAGCGATGGAGGCCATGGCCGAGTTCAGCGGCATGCAGTTCATCGACCTCAACAACGTCGAAATCCCGAAGTCGGTCATCGAGCTCGTGCCCGAGTCGGTGGCCCGCGAAAACTTGATCCTGCCGCTGTCGCTCGAAGGCACCGTGCTGAAGATCATCACGTCCGACCCTTCGAACTACGACACCTTGCAGAAGCTCCAGTTCATTCTGAACAAGGACATCCAGCCGGTGTTGGCCGTCCAAGAGCAAATCACCGACGCCATCAACCGGAACTACGGCCAGAGCGAAACCGAGTCGATGGACTCCATGCTCGCGGAGTTCACCGGGACGCAGATCGACTCGACGCAGATCGACAGCACGACGAATCTCGCCGACGCGGGGAACTCGGAGGCGCCGGTCGTCAAGTTGGTCAACCTCGTCATTCAAGAAGCGGTCCAACTGCGCGCTTCGGACATCCACATTGAACCGTTCGGCGACCGCGTCCGCATCCGCTACCGCATCGACGGCAACTTGATCGAACGCGACGCGGCCCCCCGCCGGCTTTTGTCGGCCCTGCTCGCCCGTATCAAGGTCATGGGAAGCATCGACATCTCCGAGAAACGTCGCCCGCAGGACGGCCGGATCAAGATGACGATTCAGAATAAACACTATGACCTCCGTGTGAGTATGCTCCCGACCGTGCACGGCCAATCGGCCGTCATGCGGATTTTGGACCGGGCCAACATCATGGTCGGCATCCGCGACCTCGGCTTCGGCGAAGAAGACTACTTACGCTTCCAGAACATCATCAAGCGGCCCAACGGTATTTTCCTCGTGACCGGGCCGACGGGTTCCGGGAAAACGACGACCCTCTACGCGGCGCTCAACGAACTCAACCGGCCCGACCGAAAGATCATCACGTCCGAAGATCCGGTCGAGTATTACCTCCCCGGCATCAACCAGGTCGAAGTGAAGCACAACATCGGGCTGAACTTTGGCCGGATTATCCGGGCCATGCTGCGGCAAGCGCCCAACATCATCCTAGTCGGCGAAATTCGCGACAAAGAGACTGCCGAGATCGCCGTGCAGGCCTCTTTGACTGGACACTTGGTTTTCAGTACGCTACACACGAACGATGCGCCCAGCGCTGTGACGCGGCTCGTCGACATCGGCGTGGCACCGTTCCTCATCGCCAGCTCCGTGATCGCGATTATGGCCCAACGGTTGGTGCGGGTGAACTGCGTGAAGTGCCGGGAGCCGATGATGCCCGACGAGGCCCAGATTCGCTCGGCCGGTGTCTCGCCGGAAACGATCGCCAAAGCCACCTTTATGAAGGGGCGGGGCTGCTCCCACTGCCGGCAATCGGGCTATCGAGGCCGCATCGGCATCTACGAAATGATGCGCATGACCGGCCAATTGCGGGAATTGACCTTCGCCCAGGCCCCCGCGCAAGAACTGCGGCGGAAAGCTCGGGCCGGCGGCATGCGGACTCTGCTGGAAGACGGCATCCAGAAAGCACTTAAGGGGAATACGACCCTCGAAGAAGTGCTGAGCACCTGCCACGCCGAGATGGTCGGGGCCGACGATTGACCGATCGTAGCTGTGGCGGTGTCATTTTGGGGCCGACGCCCAAGTGACGACAGGCGTTTACCGAAGGACGACGCGATTTATTTGGTTCCGCAGCGATCGACGCGACAATGGTTTTCCAGAATCGCGTCGGCGCAGGCCGAGCCCGAACACCGGGGGGCTTCTACGTGGCTGTGGCAATGGAGAAGTTGCTGTCCACAGTGATCCAACTGAAGGCCAGCGACTTGCACATCAGCGTCGGTCAACCGCCCGTCGTGCGGCACAACGGACGGCTGCGCAAGCTTGAAGCCAAGATTCTGGACACCGACGATACCGCCGGGTTGATGAAGTCGATCACGCCGGACCGCTGCCAGCAAGAGCTCCAGCAAAAGGGCGGGGCCGACTTCGCCATCGAATATACCGACGGCTACCGGTTCCGCGTCGCCGTCTTCAAACAGCGCGGCTCCATCGGCATGGTGCTCCGGCGCATCCCGAGCCAGTTCCTGTCGTTCGAAATCCTGCGGATGCCCGAGGCGATCCGCAGTTTGATCGTCCGGCCGCGCGGCTTGCTGCTCGTGACGGGGCCGACCGGTTCCGGGAAGACGACGAGCTTGGCGTCGATGATCAACTTCATCAACGACAACTACGACCGGCACATCATCACACTCGAAGACCCGATCGAATACTTCCACAAGCACAAGAAGTGCACGGTCAACCAGCGGGAAATCGGCACCGACTGCCCCGACTTCAAAGAGGGCATTCGCCGGGCGCTGCGGATGGATCCGGACGTGATCCTCGTCGGCGAAATGCGCGACTTGGAAACGATCCACGCGGCTATCGAAGCGGCCGAAACGGGTCACGTGGTGTTCGGCACGCTCCACACGTCGGGGGCCGCGTCCACGGTCAACCGGATCATCGACGTCTTCCCTAAAGACCAGCAGGACCAAGTCCGGACGCAGCTTTCCACGGCCCTCATGGGCGTGCTCTCGCAGGCCCTGCTGCCGAAGAAGCCCGAAGGTGTCATCGCCGCGTACGAAATGATGGTGGTGACGCCCGCCATCCAGAACTTGATCCGCGAAAACAAAGTCTACCGCATCGACTCGGCCCTGCAAACGGGTCGCAAAGAGGGGATGTTCCTGCTCGATGAATCGCTCTTCCGCCTTTGGAAAGACGGCCTGTGCGACAAGGAAGAAGTGCTGCTGAAGTCGTCCAAACCGAATGAACTCGCCGCGAAGATCGCCCAAGCCGAGCGGAACGAACTCGACGACGAAGATGACGAGAACGATGACGAGGATGATGACGACGACGATGATGACGAGGAGGACGATCAGCCGCGGAAGAAGCGGCGCTGATGAGGGGTTCAGACTCGCACGACCGGGAGTTTTTCCGGGCGATGGAAATGCACTTGGATGCGGCACGCTTACTTTTGGACGGGAGTCGAGCCGCTGCGACGACCGGCAATCATATGGCGATTTATCACGCCGGTTATGCCGTGGAATGCGCCTTGAAAGCGCGATACCTCCGGACGCAGAAGGCTTCTCATCAAGGTCGCGTGATCGTGGAGGTATTCAAAAAACGGGTCAAGCACGACTTGGACGAACTGAAATTGATGCTCGGCGAAGAGAGTGTCTTCTTGACGGCCAGCGCCAAACGGGGAATGCAAATCGTGAAGTCACGGTGGTCGACCGAAATGCGATATCGATCCCGGTTCGTCGATCATCCGGATGCCTTAAAGGTGTTCCGGGCCGCAGAGGTTGTAGCTCGTTGGGCGGAGGGTGAATAGTGGGACGCGCCGCAACCAAGAACAAGAAGCAGGACGACCGGACCGCCGCCATATACCAAGCGTTGGCGAGCCATTTTCCCGAACTCGATAGTCGGCCCAAAGAGGTCGTGTACGTTTACAATCCCGTGGCGATCCGAGTCCGTGTTGTGGACGAATCATTCGAGGGTCAGTCCTATTTCCAACGGCATCGACGGGTGATGAAAGCCTTGGCGCCGCTTCCCGAAGAGATCGTCGGCGACATCACGATGGTCCTGGCGCTCACGCCTTCCGAACGGGACAAGCATCAAAACCTCGTCAACTTCGAATTCGACGACCCGAGCCGCAGCCGGCTTTAGCATCCACCGAACCCGACCGAACCCGAAACGACACCATGTCCCAGATACCGCCCGATCCGAAGAAACCCCCCGTGCCACCCGGCGCGGGCCAGACCGGCGCGCCCAAGCCACCGGTGCCGGGCGGCCAACCCGGCGCCCCGAAGCCGCAACCGCCCACAGGACAGAAGCCGGCCGCGCCGAACCAGCCCGGCGCGGCTCCAAAGCCACAACCCGCCGCCGGGCAAAAGCCGGCCGTGCCGGGTGCACCGAAGCCGCCGGTGCCCGGGCTGCGGCCTGCCGGATCGAAACCGCCCGCGCCCAAATCCCCGCCCGCCCCCGCACCGAAGCCGCAGCGGCCGAAGCACACGCACGTCGATACCTCGACCCGGCAACTCGCGCAAAAGCTCGTCGACCTCGGCTACGTGGACGATGTCCAACTCGACAGCATCTACGAAGAAATGCGCACGAGCGAATTGAAGCTCGGCGAAATCTGCATCACTCGGGGGTTGGTCAACGAAGATCAACTGTTGCAAGCGACGGCCGAAGTCCACGGGATGCGCGTCGCCAACCTCGACGAGGCCAAGCCGACGCCGGAATCGGTCAAGGTCGTGCCGCAAAACATGGCCGAACTGTACAAACTCGTGCCGCTGGCGTTCGACGCCGACACGCTGACCGTGGCGATGTCCGACCCCAACAACCTCCAAGCCCTCGACGACATCCGCAACTTCCTCGGCATCCGCCAAGTCAACGCCGTGCTCGCCCCCGCCGCGGCGGTCGAAGCCCTGATGAAGAAGGCCTACGGCGGCCCTGGGCACGAAGAGTCGATCAACACGATCATCCAGGCCCTCGAGAACGACAAGGACCTCCACAACAAGTCCACGAAGCGCGAAACCAGCATCGACTTGGACGACCTCACGGAAATGGCCAACTCCGCCCCGGTGCGGAAGCTCATCAACATGGTGTTGCTGATGGCCATCCGCGACCACGCGTCCGACGTCCACTTCGAGCCGTTCGAAGACGAATACAAGATGCGCTACCGCTGCGACGGTGTGCTCTACGAGATGGTGCCGCCGCCGCGCCATCTGGCCTCCGCGATCAGCAGCCGGATCAAGGTCATGTCGAACCTCGACATCGCCGAGCGCCGCCTGCCCCAAGACGGACGCATCGAACTGAACGTCGGCGGCAACGCCGTGGACTTGCGCGTCAGCGTGCTGCCGACGATGTTCGGCGAAAGCGTCGTCATCCGGGTACTCGACCGGTCCAACGTCGGCCTCGACCTCGAGCGCATCGGTATGCCGGCGGATATGCTGGCCGACTTCCGCAAAGTCATCCACAAGCCCAACGGCATCGTGCTCGTGACGGGGCCGACCGGGGCCGGGAAAACGACGACGCTCTATTCGGCGCTGTCCGAACTCAACGACATCGAAACGAAGATCATCACGACCGAAGACCCGGTCGAGTACGAAATCGACGGCATCACACAGTGCATGATCAATTCGGAAATCGACCTGACCTTCGCCGTCGCACTGCGAGCCATCCTCCGGCAAGATCCGGACGTGATCCTCGTCGGCGAAATCCGCGACTTGGAAACCGCCTCGATCGCCATTCAAGCGTCGTTGACGGGGCACTTGGTGTTCAGCACGCTGCACACGAACGACGCGCCGAGTTCCATCACGCGGCTGCGGGATATGGGCGTCGAGCCGTTCATGATCACCGCGACGGTGGAAGCGATCGAAGCCCAACGCTTGGTGCGCCGCAACTGCCTGCACTGCCGGACGCCCTACGAGCCGACGCGCGACCAACTGATGGAATTGAACCTAAAGCCAGAGGATTTGAAGGGCCGCAAGTTCTTCTTCGGCGAAGGGTGCGACAAGTGCAACAACCTCGGTTTCAAGGGGCGGACGGGCTTGTACGAACTGCTGATGCTCGACGACGACATCCGCGACATGATCAGCCGCGGGGCGAGTACGGATCAAGTGCGGGCCCACACTCGCAAGAAGGGCGTGCCGAGCCTGCGCGACGCCGGCATCCGGGCGCTGTACGAAGGCCACACGACGTTGGACGAAGTCGTCCGAGAGACGGTTTTGGACGATGAGGGGTAATTGCCCCAGTCCGACGCTTCGACGGGCTGGGAATCGGAATCGATCAATCTCCGCACTGGTTTCAACTATGCCGATGTACAAATTCGAAGCGATGGACACCACCGGCACCGAAGTCAAAGACTCGGTCGAGGCCGGCAACGAAGAAGAAGCCTCGCAAAAGATCAAGGCGATGGGCTACTTCGTCACCAAACTCACCGCCGTCGCGGGCAAGGGCGGCAAGGGCGGCAAGAAGAAAAAGGCCGGGAAGTCGCGGAAGACTTTCGTGATGGGGGGCGTATCTCAGAAGATGCTCACGATCTTCACGCGTCAATTGTCGACGCTGCAAGACGCCGGGTTGCCCGTCCTGCGAAGCCTGCGCATCCTCGAAAAACAGATGAAACCGAGCGCGCTCAAGAACTCCCTCATCGACGTCGTCGAAGACGTCGAATCCGGGATGACGCTCTCGGAGTCCATGGCCAAACACCCCCGCACCTTCGACCGGCTCTACGTGAACATGGTCCGCGCCGGCGAGGCCGGCGGTGCCCTCGAAGTCATCCTCCAGCGCTTGGCCGAGTTCAAGGAAAAGTCGCAGAGCCTGAAGAAGAAGATCATCGGGGCCATGATCTACCCGGCCGTCGTGATCTTCGTCGCCGTCGCCATCTTGATCTTCATCATGGTGATGATCATCCCGAAGTTCAAAAAGATCTTCGAGGAGTTCGGCCTGCAACTGCCGTGGGCGACCAAGACGCTCATCAGCATCTCGAACTGGATGGCGAGCTACTGGTACTGGGTGCCGCTATTCCCGCTCGGCATCTACATCATGCTGAAACTGATCCGGCTGACGAAGGCCGGAAACTACGCCTTGGATCGCATGACGCTCTGGATTCCGATCGTCGGGACGCTGGTCGAAAAAACCATCGTGGCACGGACCATGCGAACGTTGGGTACGCTGGTCAGCTCCGGCGTACCGATCTTGGAGGCCCTGAGCATCGTCCGCGATACGGCCAACAACGCCGTCTTCGAGAAGATGTTTCAGCGCGTGCTCGAGTCGATCCGCGAAGGGGACACCATCGCCGACCCGCTCCGCCAGAGCCGGTTGGTCGATGCCATGGTCGTGAACATGATCGAAGTCGGCGAAGAGACCGGCGACCTCGACACCATGCTGTACAAAGTCGCCGACTTCTACGACGAAGAAGTCGACAACACCGTGAAGGCGCTGCTATCGTTGCTCGAACCGATCATGATCGTGTTCCTCGGCGGCGCCATCGGCGGCATCGTGATTTCGCTCTTCCTGCCGCTGGTGAAGCTGCTCGAAGGCCTTAGTAAATAATTCCGGATTCGACTGCAAACTGTCAGCTTCCCACTGCGAACTGGAGAAAGCCATGATCCGCCGACCCGATTCGACCCTCCGATCCGCGTTCACGCTGATCGAATTGCTGGTGGTCATTGCGATCATCGGCATCCTCGTGTCCCTCGTGTTGCCCGCAGTGCAGAAAGTCCGCGTCGCCGGCCAACGGGCCCGCGCGGGCGCCGACATCGCCCAGCTCAGCACCGCTGCCGACAGCTTCAAACAGGAATTCAAGTTCAACCCGCCGGAGCTGTTCGATGGCACCACCACGGCCGGGATCGCGATCCTTCAGCAAATGTACCCGCGTTGGACACCGTTCAGCGGCGGCTACATCTCCCCGAACATCGCCGGCAATCCATTGCGAGGCATCCAATGTCTCATGTACTTCACGATGGGCCCGAACGGAACCGGTTGGGCCATTGATGGCCCTTTCGCTCCGACCCCCGCAGCGAACGCCAAGAAAGGCCCGTTCTTCGAATATAGCGGTCCGGCGCTCGTGAACTACACCTACAACGACCCGTTCGGCACCCCCTACGCGTACTTCGCCAGCAGCACCGGTCAGAAATACGGCGTCAACGGCCCGGCCGGCCCGTACAGCGGAACTTCACCGCTGCCAGTCTCCCCGTTCACCACCGCGCCCGGCAAGTTCGTGAACGCGGGCGGCGTGCAAATCATCTCGGCCGGAGCCAACAAGCAGCACGGGCTGGGTGGCGCTTGGGTCGCCGGCAGCGGCAGCTACACCAGCAGCGGCCCCGGCGGCGACGACGTGGCTAATTTCAACGGCGGCACGCAGCTCGGCTCCGGCCAGTGACAATCGGTTGACACTCACCCCGCGAACCCCCGGAGCTTTGCCGTGGCGACCCACACGAATCGGCGAATCGGCTTTACCCTGATCGAACTGCTCGTCGTGATCTCCCTCATCGGGACGCTCGCGGCCCTGTCCGTCGGGGCGTTCATGCGCGTCCGCGCCGGCCAGACGAAGGTTGCCAGCGAAACGACGCTGCAAAAGTTGAACACGGCGCTAGATAACCGGTGGAAGGTCATCTTGGAGTCG
>JBBRUN010000204.1:0-8966 GCA_038247765.1 Gemmatales bacterium
GTGAGGGGTCGGAGTTTGGATGGTGAAACTCCGACCCCTCACGGGGCCGGCTCGCCAAGCTAGTTCGTCGGGGATCATTCGAAAAGGTTCGACACGGGCACCCGGAAACCGGGCAGGTGCGGCTCACCCGATATTTCCATGAGGCGGTTGAAAAAGATCGGCTCCGAGCCGGGGCTGTAAACCGTGACGCTCTTATCGTGCAAATCGAGCAGCCAAACCAAAGGCACCCCGGCGGCGAGGTAAGCGTCTGTCTTTTCGTCGATGCGTTCCATCACTTCACTGGGAGACAAGATTTCGACGCACAGCGTCGGCACACCTTCGACGATGGTCGACTCCCCGGTCTGCGCCGCCAACACTTCGGCCGAAACGACCATGACATCAACGCCGAAGGTACGCTCCGGATCGAGGGAGAGTCGCAGACCGGCATCGCCGCTCAGAACTTGGCTGCGGGGAAGCGGAAACGTTCGCAGCCAATTCCTGAGTTCGCCTCCGGTAGCGGTCGTGGCTAAGCTGTGTTGGATATTTCGCACCGGCATGACATCTCCCGTTTCGGAGTCGATGGCGCCGCTCGGATTTTCCCGGAGTTCGCCATCGAGGACGTAGCGATCCACGCCGTCGTACGGTTGGTCGATGAGGTCGTTCCCCGACACGGCCAGCTTCGCGATCATGGAAGGTCCCCGATCAAGACGGATCGACGCGGAACAGCACCTTGTTGAAATCGACGGCTTCGCCATTCTTGACGCAAATCTCGGCGATGGTGCCCGAGACTTCCGCCGCGAGGTCGTTGAAAATCTTCATCGCTTCGAGCTTGCATACGACGGTCGTGGGGCCGACGCGGGCCCCGAGGGCGACGTAGTCCGGTTTGTCCGGGGCGGGCTTCGAGTAGTAGGTGCCCACCATCGGCGACTTAATTTCGAGCAAGTTTTTGGCGGGCTTGACCGGTTCGGCCGGCGCTGCGGTTGGGTTTGTCGACACCGCCGGCGCGACGGGTGCCGGCGCGAAGTGCGTGTTGGCCGGGGCGAAGCCCTTGCGGAGGCGGATGCGGTGTTCGCCTTCGCCGAGGGAGATTTCCGAGAGGTCGTGTTTGCCCATCAAGCCGATGAGGTACTCTACCGTTTTGACATCGAACGGACGGGGTTCGCCCGATGGGGCGGGTTTCGGATCGGTAGCCACGTGACGAGTCCAGCGAGATTCGGTTCGATGGGCCACCCGCGACGAAGCGGGCGACCCTCGTTGAGCCTTTAGGATACGGCGCCGGGGTCCTGCGGCAGCGTCGTCAGGCGAATTGGGGCGTCGTCTTTGGTGATGAGGAACATATCTTCGATGCGGACGCCGCCCCAACCGGGGATGTACACGGCCGGTTCGAGCGTCACGACCATACCCGCTTCCAACACCGCCTCCGAATTCTGCCGGATCTGAGGCATCTCGTGGACATCGAGCCCGATGCCGTGCCCGAGGCCGTGGGTGAAATAGTCGTTGAGCTCGTGGGTCGTCAACACTTTGCGGGCGGCCGTGTCCACGTCTTTGGCCGGGGTGCCGTGCCGGAGCATCGCGGCGGCCGCAGCTTGGGCTTCTTTCACGGCATCGAAAACATCGATGAATTTCATGCCGACGCGTTCGTTGCGGTTCTTGCGATTCGGCGCCGGGTTGTACGAACTCCGGAAAGTTCGTGTCATGTCGGACTTATACCCGGCGTCGGCGCCCCAATCCACGAGGAGCTTGCTGTTGTCCAGCAGCATGCGATTCGTCGGCGTGGCGTGGGGCAAGGCGCCGCGTTCGCCGTAAGCGACGATGGTCTGGAACGCCGAGGATTTGGCACCGGCCCGCCGCAAGTAGGATTCCATCGCATCGACGCAATCTTTTTCCGAATCGCGCTCGGTCAACAGCGCCATGAACATGTGGAAGGCCCGCTCGGCGATGCGGATCGCGACGCGGATTTGCTCGATTTCGGACGGGTCTTTGATCGCGCGGAGCTGTTCGATCTTCGGCCCGACGGGGGCGAAGGCGAGCTTCTGGCCTTTGTCTTTGAGGGTTTCGAGCAGCGCCACCGACACGTCGGTCGCTTCGAAACCGACGTTCTTCACGCCGAGCTTGTTGAGCGTCTCGACGGCGGCTTCTTGGGTCGTTTTCGAGTGCGGGCGGATCACCGCTTCCAGATCCGGATTCTCTTCCCGGAGCTGCTCTTCGAAGCGGCTGTCGGAAATCAGGATCGCCTGTTTGGGGGTGACGACGAGGTAGCTGCTGTCGCCCGTGAAGCCCGACAGGTAGCTGACATTTTGCGGGTTCGTGACGAGGAACGCATCCACGCCATCGGCTTTGATGTCCCGGAATAAGTTGGCGCGGCGCTGTTGGACGTAGTTCATAATGATTCTGGTGTGGGAACTTCGGTGAGGTTCAATAGTGGGGTTCTTAACCGTTTCGGAGTGCATTCTCCAGAAGATTTTGACAGTTTCGCCCAGATTTTGCCAGATCGTTGCCGGAGTGCCGAAAAACGCTGTCGGGAAACTCGGTTCTCAGGAACCGCTCGGCGGTTGGGTCAACTTCTTCATGTGGATTTTATCCACCAAGCCGGCGACGAACGCCGCACTGTCGAAGTTCTGCCGCGTGAGATCGACGGCAAGGATCGTCCCCGATTTCGTCTTGGCGAACGGCTCGATTTCTTGCGTCCGGCCCAGCATCGCCTCGGTGCGAGCCAACGTGATCGCGAAAGCGAAGAGCCGATCCGCCGTGGGCCAGTCCCCGGAGGCCAACGATGCCTCGACAAACGCGGCGAGTTCGTCCGGCAGATTCACGGCGAAGGTTTTCACGGGAGGGCCTCAGGAGGTCGATTCGTCGAGGAAGGCGGTGTCGATATCGCGAGCGCCGCGGACAACGCGTATGATGACGGTCCGCCCGGACGTAGGGCGGTGGTAAACCGAATAAGCTTGGACGTTCGTCCGGCGCAAACCGGGGTCAGATGGGCGCAATCTGCTCCGAGGCCAGGATGATTTCCGACCAACCGGAACTTGGCCAGCAACTTCAGTTGGAGTCGTTTGAGGAATTGAGCCCTCAACGGCAGATGTTAAGCGGCGATTGATTTGAGATCCGCCGTCTCCTGAACGGATAAGGAATACTTCACCGCGACGACACCGGCTTTTCGGCCAGCCGCTCCTCCGTTCGACGGATGAGTTCGGCCATAAACTCTTCCCCATCGACCACTTGGCCCCGATCCGCTCGGTCGATCCCCACCTGAATCATCGCCCGCAGTTCTTCGACCGTCGTCTCGGCGGTGATCCGGTTACTGCCCGTGTACGGGATCGCATCCATCGCCGCGTCGGTCAGCGCGTCGTCGAAGGAATCGAATTCGCCAGTGGCGACGCGGGCGTCCAAGGCTTCGGCCAATGCTTCCGGCAGGCTCACGGTGGTCGTTTTCATTTTGAATCCTCCTGCGATTGTTGCAGTTCCGCGGGCATCTCGCCACTGTAGCTCGCCCACAGCGCGTCGATCGGGTGGGCGCACCACAAGCCGGGATCGACCGATTTCAAGTGCCGGGCGATCTGCATTAAGCAGCCCACGTTGCCGGTGAACAGCGCCACGGCGCCGGTATCGCGGATGTTCGCCGCTTTGCGATCGCCGAGCGCCGTCGCCATCTCGGGCTGCGTGAGGTTGTAGCTACCCGCGGCCCCGCAGCAGAGTTCGGTCTCGTTCAACGGCACGAGTTCTAAACCGGGGATCGCTTCCAACAGCGAGCGCGGTTGCTTTTGAATCTGCTGGGCGTGCCGGAGGTGGCAGGCGTCGTGGTAGGTCGCTTTGATCTTGAGCGGGTGCGTCGGCTTCACGAGGCCGAGGGAATAAAGGAACTCGGAGACATCCTTCACTTTCGCTTGGAACTGCTTCGCTTCCTCGGCCGACGCCGTGGTGTGCATCAGGTGGGTGTAATCCTTCAGCATCGCCCCGCAGCCGGCGGCGTTCGTGATGATCGCGTCGAGTTCCTGCCACTTCGGCCCGCCGACGCCGAATGCGGTGCAGTTACCGGCCGCGAGCTTTCGGGCTTGGCCCTCTTCGCCGCTGTGATAGTGCAGCGCTCCGCAGCAGGCTTGAGCCTTGGGAATCCAAACATCGCAACCGTTGGCCTGCAGCACCTTGGCCGTGGCGTAGTTCGTCTGCGGGTAGAGTCCGTCGGCGACACAGCCGAGGAACAATCCGACCTTGGCGCGGCGCGGCCCGATCGCGGGGAGCATCTCGGGCAGACGGCCGTAGTGGCGCTTCAGCGGCGGGAGCATCCCGTGCATCGTCCGCATCGACTGCGGTAGCAGCTTCAGCACGCCGGACTTCCGCATCAGCCAATCGAGGCCGGTCCATTGGGCCAGCCGCGCCGGCGCTAGGGCCAAACGCGTGCGGATGCGGCTCGGGAAGATTTTGAAGAGCATTTGCCGTTGGATCCAATTCAGCGAGCGCGTGCTGCGACCCGGGTCGAGGTGCTCCATGTGCTCGCGGAACGGTTCGATGAGCTTGCCGTACTGCACACCGGATGGGCAGGCAGTCTCGCACGCCCGGCAGTTCAAGCAGAGGTCGAGGTGCCCCTTCACGTCGGCGTCGAGTTCGAGCGCGCCGTCGATCACTTGACGCATCAGGTAAATGCGGCCGCGCGGCGAATCGGCTTCATTGCCGGTCTCGACATAGGTCGGGCACGCGGCCGTGCACAATCCGCAGTGGACGCAATCGAGGATGAGTTCGTAGTCGATGTCCGGCTTCGCCGGGGTCATCGGGAGTTCGAGTTTGGCAGGGGCCAAGGAAGTCATGTGGAGTGCCGGGGTCACAAACTGCGGGTTAGGGTTCGCACAATCTCTCTCGGCATTGTACGATTCGAGGGTGGAGCACTACAACTCCGCGTGTGAGGGGGAGCGCGATGTACGTCGAATCCGTGTCGATGACCGATTTCCGCTGCTTCGAAAATGCGTCGACGACGTTCGTGTATCCCGGCACGACGGCGCTGCCGGAAGGGGCGCTGCCGAACGTGACATTGCTCATCGGCATCAACGGTGCAGGGAAGACGAGCTTGCTGAAGAGCGTGGCACTGGCTTTTCTCAGCCCTATTATTTCACAGGCGGGCTACTACCCAAGTCTGCTCATCCGCAAAAGCAAATCGAAAAATGAGCAACCGAAAGAATCGGCGATCAAATGCAATACCAAGGAAGCTGGGAAAATGCACAAGAAATTGTTTGTCCGCGAGGGTCATCCATCAGTGAGTCTTGATATTAGTAGATTATCTGATCACGAATATTTCAGCAAATTCGCTTGGCACGGTCACAACTTCGCCACAGCGAGTTTGATTAGCAACCCATCCACCGGGGAAATAATAGAGCAAAAGGAATCGCGAGATAACAATGGGCTTGCCTCATTTCATTCCGGTGATTCATTAGAATATTTCCTTCTGGGGTACGGTGCCTCACGCCGCTCTGAGTATCTCGAAAACTTGGACTCCCAACGCTCGCGCCGCCGCCATCCGCGTTTTCAGCGGGTCGCCGGCCTCTTCGAAGAATTCATCACCCTCTACCCGCTCGCGGCGTGGTATCCGATGCTGAATTCGAGATCGCGCGCCAAGGAAGTGCGCGATCTTCTCAACGGCCTACTCCCTGAGAAAACGCAATTCACCGGCGAATGCGAAGGTGGTGAAGGGCTGTTCGACAACGATGGTGTCACGCTACCGTTCGGTGCGCTCTCGGACGGATTTCGGTCCTACATCGGCTTGCTAGCCGACATGCTCTACAACATGCACGCGGTCAGCCCGAAAGGGAAACTCGCCGCCCTCGCCGGCGTCGTCATCATCGACGATATCGACGTGCACTTGCACCCCGGCTGGCAGCGTGAGATCGTGCCCAAACTCGCCTCCACATTCCCGAAATTGCAATTCATCATCACCACACACAGCCCGCTTGTCGTGGGCACCGTCCACGCGACCAACATCCGTGTTATCGAGGACAATCAGATCCGCGAATTTACCGAACAGACCGATGGCAGGAGTGCCGATCAGATTCTCATGAGCAGCTACTTCGGCCTCGATTCGCCGCGATCCCCAGCCGCCGAGAAGAAGCTCAAGAAGATCGCCAAGCGGGTCGCCGGCACCCACGATCCGAAAGCGGCAGTCGAGTTTTTGAAGGAACTCACCGGCCAAACATGATCCGCTACCCAATCGCTCTTGCGGAACTCGAAGCCCTCGTCGACGCCGCGGCGCCCGCGTGGCGAGTCAAAGCTGCGACGCGCACGGCGGATTTCGTCGCGACCGGAAAGTATGAGGAGGCTTCGTCGATCTGGTCCGAAGTCAAGCCCGTATTCATGAAACTCCAGCACAACAAGTGCGCTTACTGCGAGCGGGGCTTGGCGGCTGGCGATCACGGCGGCGCGATCGAGCACGACCTCGAACATTTCCGGCCAAAGTCGTCCGTGCTCGTCTGGCCGGGCGCGAGCGGCTTCTCGTTCGCCACGGGAACGGCGGCACCGGCCGGCTATTTTTGGCTCGCTTACCATTTGCAAAACTACGCGGCCTCGTGCAAGAAGTGCAACAGCCCCCTGAAGAAGAATTATTTCCCCGTGTCGCGCAGCCGCGGCGCCGTACCGGCCGACCCGGCGGTACTCCACTCGGCCGAGCAGCCTTTCTTGATTCACCCCATCGGCGAGCTCGACGACGATCCGCAGGCGATCCTGACCTTCCTCGGCGTCACCGCCGTACCGAAAAAGAAGACGGGGCCGCGTCGGCGCCGCGGCGATGTGACGATCGCCTTCTTCGAATTGAACAACCGAGAGGAACTGCTGCGCGAACGGGCCGAATTGCTCGATTCCCTCGGCCAGCACTTGGAAACGATCAACGATCCCGCAACCACGGAACCGAGAAAACAGCGGGCGAAGAAGACCGTCGAGCGGATGCTGCGACCCAAAGCCCGGCATTCTTCGTGCGCGAAATCGATGGTGGAGCTATATGTGCTCAATCCGGCGCAGGCTCAAGAATTGATCGACGGAGCCAGCGAGTTCCTCGATAGCCTCCCCTGAGTCGCCGCGAGTTCCGCCCTTGCACGGCTTCTCTCCACGGCACTCGGCGAGCGGGAATACCATCTGATAATGCACGCGTTGAGCACATTTGCGCACAATCCGTGCAGTTTGCGCTTGACCCGCAAGCCCCAAACGGCTTTTCTTGTAGATGTATCGAATTGTCACGCGGAACTCTCCGCGTGCGATTCGCGTCAGAACAGTTTCCTTTCCCGTCCGGTATCAGGATTCCCAATGATCCTCTCGACTCCGCAGCTCTCCCCGACGGTCCGGGCCGGCCTCGCCCTTTTCGCGGCGTTGGTGTTGCTCGTTTCGACACCCGCGTTCACACTCGGCCAAGAAGGGGAAACGCCCCCCGCCCCGGCGGCGACCGCCGCGACCGACGCGAAGTCGTCCGGCGACAACATCTTCATCCACATCATCAAGTCGGTCGGGATTTTCTGGATCGTGCTGCTGCCGACGTCGCTCTGGTTGGTCGCCCTCGTCGTCCTGCTCACCTTGGACCTCCGCGGCGGCTCGGCCATCCCCGCCGGATTCGTGGACGAATTCACCGACATCGTGAACAAGCGCAAATTCAAGGAAGCCTTCGACATGGCCAAGAACGATCCGTCGTTCCTCGGCCGCGTGCTCACAGCCGGGATGGGTCGGTTGCAATACGGCCTCGAAGACGCCCGCGAGGCGGCGCTGAACACGCTGGAGTCGATCAAGTCGGACAAGGACCAAAAGAACAACTACACCGCCGTGATCGCGACGCTCGGACCGCTGCTCGGGCTAGTCGGCACGGTGTTCGGGATGATCATGGCGTTCATGGAACTCGCCACGGGCGACGCCAAGCCGGCCAAGCTCGCCGACGGGATCTCGCACGCCCTCTCGGTCACGCTGGTGGGGGTCGCCATCGCGGTGCCGGCCATCGCCATGAACACATTCTTCCGCAACCGCATCACGCAGGTTTCGTTGGATGTGTCGCACGTCGCCGACGACTTGCTGACGCAGATGTACCACAACTCCAAGAAGCCGGCGGCACCGGTCGCCGCGGCCCCGGCACAAGCTCAACCCCGCTAGTCGGACCCCCGGAGAGATCGCCATGAGCGGATCGATGAGTAGCGAAAAAGCGGCCGAGCCGAACCTGACGCCCATGCTCGACATGGTGCTGCAGCTCGTGATGTTCTTCATGCTCTGCGCCAACTTCATCGCCGAAGAAACCAACGCGATGGTCAAGCTGCCCGACGCCTCGGCGGCGCGAATCCTCGACAAGAACGCGGAGCGCACCTGCTTCATCAACCTGACCTACCCGGGTAAAGACAAGCACGGCGTCGACCACCCGAAGACGCTGACGTTCAACGCGGGCACGCGCAAGGCGTCGTGCAGTAACTCCCTGCAATTGCAGGACGAGCTCGCGACGCAATTCAAGCTCGACGAGGCCTTTGCCCAGAAGAAGCCGGAGACCAAAATCGATTGGGACGCCGGCAAAGGCCGGTCGTTGGTGATCGTCCGCGCCGACATGCGGCACGACTACAAAGAAATCAACGAGATCCTCGCCGCCGCCCGAGGCGCCGGTTACAAGGACATCCAACTGCGGGCGATCCAGTCGAAGCATTAGTGGTCAGTGGTCAGTGGTGAGTCAGAAAGAATCTACGAGGATTTGCAAATGCGCCGCCGCCGTCGCCAGCACACGCCCGCCACCGAGCCGGATCTGCCCATCACGCCGATGTTGGACATGTCGTTCCAGCTCATGGCGTTCTTCATCTTGACCTTCCGCCCCGTGCCGACAGAAGGGCAATTGTCGTTGGTATTGCCGGACGCCGGCATCGGTGTGCCTTCGGATCCGTCCAAGTTGGACGAAAAGCCGGATGCGTACATCGCGACCGTCGCGCCGGTCGGCGGGGTGCCGTCTGACATCACGCTGTTGAAAGACGGCGAAATCGAAGGCAAAACCTTCAAGA
>JBBRUN010000205.1:0-8959 GCA_038247765.1 Gemmatales bacterium
CATTACCATCGGCGATCTCCCTTATTTCTAAGGCAATCCGCCCTCGCGGAAACGCGGTTACACCCTCCGGGCAAAGGCGCGGAATTCTCTTTCGAAGGCGGAAAGGACATGACCAACGGTTTTATATTCCTGTTCGTCACCAACAACATCACCGTGAATCTTCGCGTCGAAGCTGCTGGTCTCACCGAGACCGGCGTGTGCGACCGCACGTTCGTCGAAAGCATCTTCCTCAAGTAGTTTGAACGCCCGCACCGATTAACAACTTCGATAGCAATTCGCGCAGCGGATCGAACGCCCCCGGGCGAATGGGGCGCGTTTCCAACGAGCCGTATACCGGTTGCGTCGGGTCGAAATCGGCCGACCAGAAGCCGAGGTTGTCGGTCGTGGCGAATCCTTTGAGGTGGGTGCGGTCGCCCCGGAGGCCCGTCTCGGCCGGCGTCAGTGCCCAGACGTACCGCGAGAGAACGCGGCCGGTGCGCGGGTCGCCGATCCGGCCGTACTTCTGCCCCATCTCGGCGAGTTTCTGCAGGTGGCCGATGTGCGTGTACTTCGCGTCGAGCACGAGAATGCCGTCCGGGATCGGGCCGCGATTGGTCGCCGCGAAAATCTCGAGCGCCATGTCCGGCGTCCGCAGCGTTGCACCGTCCAACAAGCCGATGCCCGAGAGGACGCTGCGATATTCGGGCTGGTAGCGGAAGCGCACGCGGTTGCCGAGGGCGTCTTCGAAATCGACGGCGCGGTTGGCGCTGAGGTCGAGCGAGAACTGCGTGTTCGTCGACAGCGTCGTGGTGCGCACCAGGTTCGCCCCCGGCGCCGTGGCGGTGGTGCGACGCAATCCTTGCGAGAGTATCCGCAGCACGCGCACGGTACACCAGAGCTCGTACAGCACCGGCAGCGAGCGCACGCGGCTGAGCAGCGTTTGCGTCTCGAAGGTAATTTGGAACGACAGAAAATGCCGGTCGATGGCTTGGAACAACCGGCGGTAGTGGGGGATGTGCTGGAAGCGTGGCGTCGTTGCCGGCTGGGCGACGAGCGGTCGCGGCGCCGGCAGGAAATGGGCCGCGCTCAAGCGCCGCAGCGTGTCCGCGAGGACTTTCGTTTCCAGCAAATTCCGCTTCAATTCTTCGATGCGGGGTTCGTCGTCGGTCTGCCACCACGTCGCTTGGCCGTCGGCGTGGGCGTGGTTCCGCCACGATTTCCGCCCTTCGCGCCAGCGGATTTCCGATTCCAGCTTCGGTCGCAGTTCCGCGATCTGCCCCTGCAAATGCAGGAGGAAATCGGCCAGCGTCCGATGCTCGGGAATGCGGTAGTCGGGCCGGGGATCTTCGCGCAGGTGTTCGTGTAGGGTGTACTCGCCGCCGGAGTAACGCACCATTCCGGGGTCGCGGGCGATCTCGGTGAGGGTTCCTTCTGAGACGGCCTGCCCGGCCATGGCCAGTTCGCGCGTCGCCGTCATCCGCATCCGCGATGCCGGCCGACGGGCGAGCGCCGGCCACGCCTCGCGCAGTTCGCGGACGGTATCGCGCAGCCGTGCGAGCGCCGCGATCGGCGACGCGGAGGTCATCCCTTGGATGCGCTTCAGGCCGATCTGCGTCTTGCCGTGGATGTCGAGGAGCAGCTCCGCGGCTTCGCGTTCGAGATCGGCGAAGAGCTGCTCGAATTCTTCATGCAGGATTTTTCCCGCCGTCACCGCCATCGGTAGCACGAGGAGGACGCGCCAGTCGCCGTCGCCACTGCGCTGGGAAATGGTGAACTCGGTGACGCCGACCCAGTCGATGAGGAAGCGGCCTTGGCAGTCGTACTTCGTGGAAGTGACACCGGGGATGATCGGCCGGTCGCGGTCGTGCGGGTCGGTGCTGGCGATCAGGAGGTCGCCGATGGAGATGCGGAAGGTGTAGCCGGTGGCGTGGCCGAACTCGAAACCGACGCGGAAGAAGTCGCTCTCGCTGGCTTCGCGCTGCGGCCAAACCCGCGCCACGGCGGGGTCGATGGCTTCATCGAACCAAGCGCTCGGTTGGCGTTCGGTCGCGGTCTGCCGTTCGATGCGCACGCCGATCATCAAAACCCTTTCCGCGCGGAGAATTAATACGCCAAGAAATCGACCTCGCCGAATTGCTGTTCGGCTTGGGCCAGCGCGCGTTCGACGTGCTGCGCCGAGCGCGACAAGCCCTTCTCGAATAGCAATTCTTGCAAGCGCCGGATGCGGGCCAAGAAGCCGGTGCCGCGGCCGCGGAGCACCGGAAGGATGCGCTGCTGCACCACGAAATCGGCCGCGAGGCGCGGTTCGAGCGCACCGGTCGAATTCGCCAAATACCGGCGAATGCCTTGCTGCACCCGCGGCGACAATTCGATGCGCGGGCCGTATTCCGCCTCGGTGCTGCGGAGCAAATCGATGATCGGCGACACCGTCTCCCACAACTCGGCGGGGCATTGCTCGGCGTCGCGCAGGAACTTCTCGAACAGGTCGAGCGCGGAAACCGCCGCCATCGGCGGCGTGTCGCGGTCGAGCGCCTTCCGGACGTCGTTCTCTTGCAGGAAGATCATGCCGGTGCGGTCGAGCACGCGCGGGCTGAGGCGCTCGGTCGTTTCGTCGTAGTTGATCGTGCCCCAGAAGCGGAGGTTCGGCGCGATGGTGATGCTGGCCGGGAAGCCGTCGCCGCCGGTGGTCGCGGGGTCGTACAGGGCGATCGCCTTCACCGGTTCATCCCCCGGCAACGCCTGCAACAACTGCGAGAAATAATATTCCGGCGCGGCCAAGTTGAACTCGTCCATCAACACGAGGTAGACACCCTTGCGCACGGTCTTCCAATCCTCGGCCGCTTGGAGCATCCGCGGTACGAGGCCCGTCGAGCCGGGGTCGTAGCGGCCGTGAAAACTGTCGAAGGCGCCGAGCAAATGGCGATCCTCGGCCCACGACCGGCGCACCGCGATCTTCAGCAAAGCTTGGCCGTGACCGAGGGAACGCGCCAAGGCCGCGACGAGGCTCGACTTGCCGAAGCCGGGCGGGCCGATGAGCAAGTTCAGCGGTTCGGCTTTCGAACAGACGTAAATATTGGCGATGAAATCGCGGTCGAAGTAAAGCCCCTGCCGGGCGAGGTCGGCGTGCAGGGCGTTCACCAATTGCTTTTCGTTCGCCGGGGTTTGCGCCGGCCGTTCCGGTGGAACGGGCGGGAATTCCCAACTCCGGGTCTCCGCGGCGGCGCGCGTCGAAGTCACGGCCATCGTGCCCGAGCTCGGCCCGGACGTGCCGTTCGTGCGGAGGGATGCGAACGCGGCGAAGAGCGGTATTTTATCTTGCATTTCCGCTGAGATTTGCCCGATCTTCTCGGTGATATTCTCGCGGAGTTGAGCCAAGCTCGCGTCGAGCTTTTCGAGATCCGCTTGCTTGGTGTCGAGTGCTGCTTTCAATTCCGCCAATCGTTTTCGATGTTCGCTCTCGGCTTGTTCCAACTGCCGGGCGAGGTCGTCGCGCCGGTGGGCCAAGTCTTTTTCGCGGTCGTCGACTTCGAGTTGGATTTGCGCCGCCCGCTTCGCCACCGACTGCTCCAACGCTTCGAGTACGCGCTTCTCGCCGGCCGGAGACTCGAGGTACTGCTTGGCGAAGCGCTCGCGCTCATCTTGGAAGCCGGAGTGCGTGGCGATCAAACGCTCGACGCGCTTCAGGCGGGCATCTTGGATGCGCTCGTCTTCGCCGACGCGGCCCTTGAACGAGGTCTGCATCGACTTCAGCGTCTCGCGGGACACGGGGTTCTCCGAGCAGCGCTGCAAATACCACTCGATCAAGCTCTCTTCGGCGAGGCCGTCGCGGGAACGGCCCGACTTCGCCAAGCGCAGCTTGCCCACGGCCAGTTCGATGGGGGCCACCACGACGCGGTTCAACTGCTCCGGGTGTTGGTAAGCGACGACCTTCACCCCTTCTTTTTCCAGCTCATCGCGGGTGAATTCGAAGACGACCGAATCGTCCCGCGCCGGCCGCCAATCGATCCGCAACAGGTCGTCGTTCGGCGACATGTGCGTCGTTTCGCGGATGAGCGGGCCGTAATAGATCTGTTGCTTGCGGACGAAAAACAGCGGCGTGACATTGCACTTGGGCGAGACGATCTGCCGGGTGCCGCCGACATCGAAGGTCGGGTGATCGAGGATCGTGGCGATGCTTTCGAGCTGCATCGGCTGCGTCAGCACGTTCGGCCGGTGCGACGGGATGTAATAGCATTCGAACTTTTTATTCGGGTCGCTGTATTTGACGTTCTGCGCCGGCCGCATCACCACGAAATCCCAAGTTCGCAAGCCGGCGCGGGACATCAAAAAGATCGCGCCGGAATTCGGGAAGGTTTCGACCGGGTCGGTGACGACCGCTTGCGCCGTCAAACAATAGATCGGGTAAGCGTTGCCCACGGCGCCGCCGCTGCCTTGCCATTCGCTCACGAGGGCCAGATAATCGTGCTGGGCCGGGTCGAATTTCGCCATCGCAACCTCGTCGCAATCTTCGGGGAACACGGAACCAATCTGCTCATCTTAGGCCTCCGGAAACGACAATCGGACAATTCCGGCCGCCGCAGCAATCGCATGCGCGCCAGAACGAACGACGCACGCCTCTTCGGTCAGTCCGTTACCTGGTCCCCGAGTTTTCTCCGATTCGCCCGTCGCCGACGCCGCCCGGCGGCAATATCGTCTTCACCAGAGCGAACAGCCATCCACCGCCGCGGATTTTCGGGGCGGGTCTACCCACGGGAGGCGAGCGTGTCGGTTATCGAAGTCAAAGACCTTTACAAACGCTACGGCAACATCGAAGCCCTCAGGGGCATCTCACTGAAGGTGGAGCCGGGGCAAATCTACGGTCTGCTCGGCCAAAACGGCGCCGGCAAATCGACGATGGTGAAAATCTTGCTCGGCATTGTGCGCATCACCAGCGGCGACGCCTTCCTACTCGGGTACCCCGCCGGTACGACGGAAATCCGCAAAAAAGTCGGCTACTTGCCCGAAGACCACACGTTCCCCGGCTACCACACCGGCGAATCGCTGCTGCACTTCTACGGCGAACTTTACGGGATGAATCGGCCCGACCGCATCAAGCGGATCGCCGAATCGCTCGACATCGTCGGCCTCGGCAAACGCGGCGCTTCGAAAATCAAGACGTACTCCAAAGGGATGAAACAGCGGCTCGGCATCGCCCAGTCGTTCTTCCACGACCCCGAAGTGATTTTCCTCGACGAACCGACTGACGGGGTCGATCCTGTCGGCCGCAAGGAAATCCGCGAACTGCTCGCCACCTTGAAAGCCGAAGGCCGGACGATCTTCGTCAACTCGCACTTGCTCGCGGAAATCGAGTTGATGTGCGACCGCGTCGCCATCATGCACAAAGGCGAAATCGTCCGCACCGGGACGGTGGAAGAGTTGACCAAACGGGCCGAGCGGTTCGTCATCTCGCTGGCGTCGGGCACGGTATTCCCGGTGGCCGAAGTCAAAGCTCTCGGATTCATCGTGGAATTGGACGGCGACGAAACGACGGTAGAACTCCGAGCCGGGCAGTCGATCGACACCGTCCTCGATCTGCTCTCGTCGCGTCAACTGCGTTTGCGCAGCGTCAGCGAATCGAAAGAGACGCTGGAAGACATCTTCATGGATCTCGTGGAGACCGCCGAAAGGGGCGGCACGAAGCGCGGTGTCCGTGTGGCCCGCCCGTTGTCCCAAGGCCGGAGGAGTGAGTGATGATGACTTTCTGGGCGATCATGAAAGACTCCTTCAAGGAGGCTCTCAGCGGATTCATTCTCCAAGCAATGATGATTATTGCCGGCCTTTTCATGCTCATCGTTTTGAGTTTGTCCTACCGGGAACTTCCCCCTGAAGAGGCGATTTCCCGGCAATACAACCTGATGAACGTGCTTTTCCAATCCAACCCCGAAGCCGGCAGCGCCAATTTCAAGGTGGTGAACTACAAACAGACCAAAGCAGGCCCGTATTGGCGTGGGGACTATCAGTTCGAGGTCGTGATGACGGTGCCCGACGAAGCCTCCATGAAGAAAGCGAAAACGTATCCGCCGATACCGAGCAACGCGACGTCTCAGATTCGCCTCATGAAGCAGTCGGTCGACTTCAAGGAAATCCAAGGCACCATCGTCCCCGACACGGCGTCGACCGAATTGCGTATCCGCTACACGACCACGGATACCAACATTGAGGACGGGCTGTCGTGGCCGTCTTACCCGACCGCGTTCTTCGGCCAACTCGAACTGGACTTCTTGAAACTATCGCCCCGCTCGATGGTCTACCGACTCGAGAAGAACATCTTCGGCGATTTCGGCGTTTTGGCCGGGATGATCTTGTCGGTCATCGTCACGGCTGGATTCATTCCCAACATCCTCCGCAAAGGCGCGATGGATTTGTACATCTCGAAACCGATCGGCCGTTTTCCGCTCTTGCTCATGAAATACATCGGCGGACTCGTCTACGTCGTGCTTTTATCCACGTTCACGGTCGCGGGTATTTGGCTCGTCATCGGTCTGAAATCGGGCATCTGGTCGCCGGGGTTCCTGATCATGATTCCGATCATGACATTCTACTTCGCGCTGCTTTACGCCATCTCGACACTCTTCGCCGTCTTGACTCGCAACACTCTCGTCGCGATCTTGGCCACGTCGCTCTTCTGGGGCCTGATCACCTTGGCGGGATACGCCCACGAAACAGTCGAGGGAATCAACGACGCCGCGAAGAAGCAAATCATCGAAGCCAAGAAGATGCAGGGCGAAGCCGGTGCGACCGATGAGGAGATCAAAGCGACTCAGCCCGTCCCGAGTTGGCTGGAGAACGCGATGTTCGGACTGCGACGGACGCTGCCGCGGACGTACGATGTGGACAAGTTGTCTGGTAAGTTGATTGCGAAATCGGTGCTGTCGGATAGCGAGTATAAATCGCGAAACTTCGACACCGACGTCGGCGTGTCTTGGCCAGAAGTAATTATTGTATCGTTCTTGCAGATCGCCTTGCTGCTCGGCCTCGCCAGCTGGCGTATGATCACACGCGACGGCTGACACCGGCACGCGGCCCGTTCCGTTTTCGCCGCTCACATGCGACTTCGTACGGAGCGGTTGGCGTAAGCCTTCCGTGGATTTGTGCGCGATTGACTTTCAATCCCACGGAAGGCTTACGCCAACCGCTCCGCAAAACCCCCTCCCGCGCTGGACGTTCCTTGAGCCAAAAGTTCTTCGAGGGATCGAACTCGAGCGATTGGCACCGACTGGAACTGTAGTTTAGCTTTCGGAGCTTTCGCTGCTTTCGCTGCTTTCGCTGCTTTCGCTGCTTTCGGCGAGGGGGGTAGCGAGAATGACTGAAAGCTAAAAGCTAAATTCGATTCGAACCGAATGCCGAAATCGACACGCGATTTAAAGTCAGTACCGTTGGTGGTTTGCGCCGGCGCGACCCTGAAACCGACGGGGGCCGCCCGTTTCGTTACAATGACCCCATGCCCCGCATCCGCCAACTCGCGTCCGATGTCGTCACCAAAATCGCCGCCGGCGAGGTGATCGAACGGCCGTCCTCGGTCGTCAAGGAACTCCTCGAGAACTCGATCGACGCCGGGGCGACCCGCATCGAAATCGACCTCGAACAAGGCGGCACCGAACTTATCCGCATCGTCGATAACGGCTGCGGCATCGACGCGGGCGACTTGCCGTTGGCCTTCGCCAGCCACGCCACCAGCAAGCTCGTGACCGCCGACGACCTGTTCAACATCCACACCCTCGGCTTTCGCGGCGAGGCCCTCGCCAGTATCGGCAGCATCGCCCACGTCACGCTGCAATCGTGGCCGACGGCGGCGACGCGCGGGCACGAAATCCGCTGCGAAGGGCACGCCCTGTCCGAGGTGAAACCGTGGGGCGGCTCCCCCGGCACACGCATCGAAGTCCGGCACCTGTTCTACAACGTGCCCGTACGCAAGAAGTTTTTGAAGGCCATCGGCACCGAACTCGGCCACGTCACCGAGACGGTCACCCGGCTGTCACTGGCGAACCCGGCGCTGCACCTCGTGCTCCGGCACAACGGCAAGATGGTCTACGACATCCCCGCTTCGGCGAATTTGAAGGACCGCATCGGCCTCTTTTACGGGGCCGAAATCCGCGATGCGCTCTACGCCGTGGACAGCGGGCCGGGGCCGGTGAGCCTGCACGGCTACATCGCCGACCCGAAGTGCGACCGCGGCAACGCCAAGCTGCAGTACCTGTTCCTCAACGGCCGGTGGTTCCGCGACCGCAGCCTCAGTCACGGCTTCCAAGAAGCTTACCGGGGCCTGCTGATGACCGGCCGCTACGCCATCGGATTCTTGTACTTGCAAGTGCCGGCGAACACGGTCGATGTGAACGTCCACCCGACCAAAGCCGAGGTGCGCTTCCGCGAGAACTCCCTGATTTACTCGCTCGTCCGCAGCACGGTGAAGAACCGGCTGATGCAGGAGAACCTCATCCCGCAACTGCGAATTCCAGAACAACAGCAGGAACCGGCGCGGGACTTCCGCGAGTTCCTGCCGCCGCCGCAGTGGAGTTTGAATCCGCCGGAGACGCGGGTGCCGCAATCGTTGTTCAGTCCGCGCCGCGATGCGGCTGAGCAGACGCAAGCTCCGTGGGAATCGCTCGACCGCGGGGCGATGATGATGCAGACCTCACCCCCCAACCCCATCTCCGAAGCGGATAGGAAGGGCCAGAATTTCGAACCGCCGGAGCTGTTGAATCTGCCGGCGCTGTCGCCCGGTTCGGCGCTGCAGGTGCACGACTCGTACATCATCCTCGAAACCGACGAGGGGATGCTCGTCATCGATCAGCACGCCCTGCACGAGCGCATCTTGTTCGAGCAACTGCGCCGGCGCATCCGCGATGGCAAACTCGAAGTGCAGAAGTTGCTCATCCCCGAGCCGATCGACCTGCCGGCGGAGCAGGCCGCCATCGTGCTCGATTTTAAGGACCAACTCGCC
>JBBRUN010000206.1:0-8945 GCA_038247765.1 Gemmatales bacterium
AAACTTTCGCTTGGCTCCGAAGGCGCCAGCGGCGCCTCGATGATCAACCAAGCCAAGTACGGGAACCCCGCGCTGCCCTTCCAGAAAGTGACCGTGAAGAAGGGCGACAAGAACGAGTTCACATTCGACGTGGATTGACAGAGTCGTTCGGCGACATGATCCTCTCCGCCCGGCTCGATCCTCAAGTCAACAGTTCCCCGATGGCCCCGGATTGATCGATGTCCTGCAACCCGGGGTCGGCCACCCCGAACTTGTCGCGCGGTTTGCCGGCGGCTTGCAACAGTCCGAGGTAGAAGTTCGCCATCGTCCGATGGCCCTTCGCCCCGTACTGCGGGAACTGCAGGTAGCGGCCGGCCGTCTTCAGCTTGCCACCTAAGTTCCCGAGCAGAATCACCGGCCATTCGGTGAGGTTCGGGTGGTGGCCGTCGCCCGAGTCGCTGAGATAGACGATCAGCGTGTTGTCGAGCATCGTGCCGTCGCCTTCTTTCATGCTGTCCAGTTTGTTCGCGAGCTTGGCGATCAACTTCGCGTGATACTGCCGCACCGCTACGAAGCAGTCCCCGTAATTCTTGCCGTCGATTCCGCCGCCGTGCCCGTAGTGATGGCCGTCGACGGGGATGCCGAGTTCCGGGTAAGAAATGTAGTGCTGGCCGCCCCCGCCCGAAACGAGCGTGACGACGTTCGTCAGGCCCGTGATCAGCGCGGCGGCGGCGATGTCGAACTGGGCTTCGAGCCGGTTCGTTTCGGTCGGCTTCTGGAATTTGTCGTCGAGCTTCGGGGCGTGCGCCTTCAAATCGTCCCGAATCGTATCGACTTGGCTTTGGCGATCCCGCAGCGCTTCGAACGCTTCGAGGTATTGGTCGAATTTGCGGCGTTCCTCGGCCGCGAGGGCACCGCGGGAGCGCTTCACGTCGTCGGCCATAAAGTCGAGGAGGTTCGTCCGGCGGTCGAAGGCGCTGCGGCCGGAGCCGCCGGTCACGCTGCCGAACAGGGCTTTGCAGGCGAGTTCGGGGGAGCATTGAATCGGCGCCGCCTTGCCCGGCCCGGCCGCCGAGATGCTGTAGTTCATCGTGATGTCGGGCTTGTTCATGATGCCCAAGCCGAGGTGCGGGGCGATGCCGGGGATGGCATTCCCGAGCGCCACGTCGATCGTCTCGGCCATCGGGCCTTTGTTCGCGGGATAGCAGCCGAGTGCGCCGTGGTTCGCCGAGTGATCGCTCAGCGCGATCCGCCCCGAGAGGCCCTGCACGAGTGCGAGTTTATCGCGGAACGGCGTCAGCGGTTCGAGGGCTTTGTGGAGTTCCAGACCTTTCAGCGGGTGTTCTTCGAGTTTGTCGTTCTGCGGGCGTTCGTTGCGACCATCGGGCCGGCGCTTCAGGCCGACCGGCACGAGGTGGGCCGGGTTCATGCCGTTGCCCTGAACGACAAAAACGATCCGCTTGCGGACGGCTTTCTTGGGCTCGCCTGCGGCGTGAGCGGCCAACTGCCCGAGGACGGGGGCCAGCAAAGTGGCCCCGACGCCGAGGCCGACGGATTTCAGTAGATCGCGGCGGGTCGCTTCGGTGGTCATTTCGGTTCGCCCTTCGGGGTTGGCGCGGCATCCGCACGATACAGGAAGGAATCGGACGTGAGCAGAGAAATCACGAGGGCACGGAAGCTGCCGCCGGCGTTGACGTAGGCCGCGTCGGCGTCCCGGAGCGTCTTGGCATCGGCGAGGGCTTCGTTGCGGCCGAGGAAATAGCAAAGTTCCGTTTCAAATGCGCCGGGGCAACATCGGCGACGTCCTCTCCGAAATTACCCGGAGTATGACGTTCGGGTTGCGCATCCGGGCCGACGGCGGAGCGTTCGTGGAGTGGGGCAGGCCGCATTTCGGCATAGCTGCCGGTCAAAATTTCCCTCATTTTACGCCGCTCTTCTCGCGGGCCGGGAGAGATTCGTCGCCGGGGTTCCACGTCGGCAGTTTCTCGGTATCCGCGACTTCGCGGGCCACGGCCAGCGCGAACTCGGCCAGCGTCACAAACCCGGAGAAATCCCAGTCGGGGTTCATTTCGTCTTGCGGCGAGTGGTAGGCTTTGTCGTTGAATTCCTGCAGCGCCTTCTTCACGGCGTCGGGCGTCTTCCCCTGGATCTTGCCGCCGGGGGCGACCGAGAACGCCGGCACGCCGGCGCGGGCCATCGAGAAGTGATCCGACCGATAAAAGATACCGAGGTGGGCCCGTTGGTCGGCTTCGATCTCGAGGCCGTGCTTCTTCGCCAACGCCTTCACCGTCGGCGAGGCCGTGGTTCTCTCCGAGCCGGTCACGACGACCGCCGGCGAGAATGGCGACATCGGCTTTGATGCTCTTCGCCGAAATCGTCGGCGGGGTGTCATCCGCATACGCCGCTGAACCGAGCGATGCGAGGAGCGCCTACGGAAAGGAGTCTGCGCGATAGAGACAGTATGGAATAAATCCGGACGGGGGCGAAGGACAAACCTGTTCCCAAGTGTCGCAACGATTCTTGGAGACTTTGTCGGTCACGCCCGCCGTGTCGCCATTCCGGTGTCGACCCACCCACCCTACCGCGGAATGAACTCCTCCATGCGGAACGACCATTACAGACAAGGGTTTACGTCCGATTCCGGGTGAAGTCCTCGGACTCGGCTTCGTCAGTCGTTCATCAAACCTGCGACAATTCTGGGGAGTTTGTTTGTAGGGTGTGCCGAGTCAGCGAGTCCCACCGTCCGAGTTGCGGAGCATGGTGGGACTCGCAGACTCAGCCCACCCTACGAGAAGCCATTTCCCCGAAACTCCTAGAATCCTTCCTACACCCTACACCACCTCGCCTTTTCACATGGCCGGTCTCCGGGGTACACTGCCCTCCTATCTCTACCCCGGAGGCCGCCCGATGATCCGTTCGCTCGCCGTGTCGTTCGCCCTGATGGCACCATTCGCTTGCGCCGATGAGCCGAAGAAGCCGGAGGTAAAACCCCCGGCATTCGCCGTCGAAGTGGCGGCGATTCAACAAGACGTGGAGGCGAAGCTGGCGCCGCTCTACGCCGCGAGGGAAAAGGATTACGAGGCGGCCAAGACCCAAACTGACCGCGAAGCGATCGTGGCGAAGTCGACCGCAGAATCGAACAAGATTCACGCCCCGGCTTACGAACACGCGATGAAACTGCTGCGGCCCAACGCCGCCGACCCCGCCGCCGTCGCCGGCCTTGTTTGGGTGTCCAGTTCCAGCGGCCCGGCCTTGCAAAGCGAAGTCGTCGGACTGCTGCGCAAGCACCACCTCGTCCACCCTGAGACGATCACCTTCGCCAAGAACATGAAACAATCCGGTTACGCTTGGGTGGAGAGTCTTCTCCGCGAGCAACACGCTTCGCCTGAACTCCCCAAGGATCAAGCGTGGCGGGTCCATCTGGCGCTGGCGATGTGCCTGCAATTGCAGGCTCAATTGCCCGCCCAGCTCGCCGACGCCTCCGAGTCCGACTCGCGGCGCGACGACCGCATTTTCGGGAAAGAACAGATCGCCGAGATGAAGAAATACGACTCCGCGAAGCTGGAGGCGGAGTCGCTCAAATTGTTCAAAGAGGTCGGCGAGAAATACCCGAAGCAGGTCGTCATCCCCGGCTTGACGGTCGGTAAATTTGCGACGTCGTCGATCTTCGAGATCGAGCATCTGGGCGTCGGGAAAGTGGCACCGGACATCGTCGGCGAAGATTTGGACGGGGCGAAGTTCAAATTGAGCGATTACCGCGGCCAAGTGGTCATGCTGAGTTTCTGGGCCAGTTGGTGCGGGCCCTGCATGGGGCTGATCCCGCAAGAACGCGAACTCGTGGCGAAGTACAAAGCCCGCCCCTTCACGCTCGTCGGCGTCAACGGCGACCCGGACAAGAAGGAACTGAAAGCGGTGTTGGAAACGAACAAGATCACTTGGCGGTCGTTCTGGGCGGGCGACAAAGGCCCAGAGGGCCCGATCCCGATGACGTGGAACGTTAACATGTGGCCGACGCTCTACGTCATCGACGCGGAAGGCGTGATCCGCTCCAAGACGGTGCTTCGCGACAGGCTGGATGCCCGGATCGAAGAGTGGGTGAAGAAAGCCGAAGCGAAGAAGTGACCCGCGAAGAAGGGCCGAAGTGCAGAATTTTGAACCGCGGAGGAGCGGTTCAAAATTCTGCCTCTTCTCGGAATCCTCTGGGTGATTTTACCCCATTCGCCTCCATGATCCACCTGAATTCCTAGGCCGAAGCCCCCTTTTCTCGCGTCCGGAAATCGGTTCTGATTTCCGCATGCTCAAAACGCCATTCCCGTTCCGGATTCTCACCGGCGTCCCACCGAGCGTGACCGACGAAAACAGCTCATCGCGAAGAAACTTTTAGCTTTCGGAGCTTTCGCTGCTTTCGGAGCTTTCGCTGCTTTCGCTGCTTTCGCTGCTTTCGCTGCTTTCGCTGCTTTCGCTGCTTTCGCTGCTTTCGGCAGGGGGGGTGTGCAGAATGACCGAAAGCTAAAAGCTAAAGTTGGCTCAAAGGGCATGCCGAAAATCGACCCAATGACAACGATTCTCGGAGTTTTAACAAAATGGGCCGGAGGCCGTACGAAAACCCCCAAGAATCGTTGCTGCACCCCCGTTCCCTTACTGTCCGCAGCCAGCCCCGCGCCATTTCATATCAGCACCTCTCTGGCCCGTTCCCAGCTTCCGGATTTCGCTATGAGCACCCCCGTTACGTACAGCCAATTCGCCAAGTCACTGAGCACCGAGACCGCGTTTGATGTGCTCGCTGTTGCCAACAAATTGAAGGCCGGCGGCAAAGATGTTATCGCTCTGCAAATCGGCGACAGCCCGTTCCCGAGCAGCACGAGCGCCCTGCAAGCGGGGAAGGACGCCATCGATGCGGGGCTGACGCGCTACTGCGCCAGCCTCGGCGTGCCGGCGTTCCGCGAAGCGTGCGCCAAGCAGGTGCGCGACGAATTCGGCATCCCCGCCACGGCCGCCAACGTCGTGGTGGCACCGGGCGCCAAGCCGTTCGAGACCTTCTTCTGCGAAGCGTTCCTCGAACCGGGCGACGAAGTCCTTCTGTTCAGCCCGGCCTTCCCGACGTACGAGCCGAACGTGCTACGCCGCGGGGCCAAGGCCATCTACACCCCATTGACGCAGGCGAACGACTTCCGCCCCGACCCGGCCGCGGTGAAGCACTTCCTCGACACGTCGCCGAAGCCGAAAGCGATCTTCCTCAACTCGCCGCACAACCCGACCGGCGGCGTCGCCACGCCGGAAGATCTCAAGGCCATCGCCGACCTGATCCGCGGCAAGGACATCGCGCTGCTGAGCGACGAACCCTATTGCCACATGGTCTGGGAGGGAACGCACAAGAGCATCCTCGCCGAACCGGGGATGATGGAGCAGTGCGTCGCGGCGTACACCTTCAGCAAGAGCTACAGCATGAGCGGCTGGCGCCTCGGCTTCGCCATCGCGGCGGAAGCGACAATCGACCTCATGGGAAAGATGATCAACACGAGCGTGAGCTGCACGCCGCCGCTGGTGCAGATGGCGGGCAAGGCCGCGATCGAGAACGACACAGCCGAGCGCACCGCGACGATGGCGAAATTCCACAAGAAGGTCGAGCTGCTCGTTGGCGCATTGCAAACGGTGCCGGGGGTCACGGTGAAGATGCCGAAGGGGACGTTTTACGTCTTCGCGAACGTCCAGCCGATCTGCGAGAAGATCGGCCTGCGTTCCCACGGTTTGGCGATGTACCTGCTCGAAGCAGCCGACGACAAGAAGGGCGTCGGCTGCTTGGGCGGCGAATGCTTCGGCGCCGCCGGGCAGGGCTTCCTGCGCTTCAGTTGCGCCGAGACCGACGAGCGCATGCTTGAAGCCGTGGAGTTCCTGAAGGTGGCGATCACACGGACGGATCGCGTGAAGGCGTATCTGGAAGCGAACCCGAAGTACCGGGTATAATCGGGAAAGCAACGGAGGGATCACGATGAGCGCGACGTTGACCGAGAATCCGCCGCCGCTCGGGTGGCGCGAGCATTGGGAAGACAACGGCGAGGGGAAGTACGACGAAACTTGGAACGGAGTGGTCATTATGGCCCCGCTGCCGAACAACGAGCATCAGCAATTGCAGCTCGAGCTTTGTTTCCCACTTTACGAATTGATTCAACTCCCCGGGTTGGGCAAAGTCTATCCGGGCGTCAACGTCACCGACCGCTACGACGACTGGCGTCAGAACTACCGCGGTCCCGATGTCGTCGTGTATCTCAATGGCAACCCCGCGATCAACAAAGGATCGCATTGGATCGGCGGCCCCGACTTCCTCATCGAAGTCATCAGCCCGACCGAACATCCGCTCGCCAAGCTCGAGTTCTACGCCAAGGTCGGCACCCGCGAAATGCTCACGGTCGAACGCGAACCTTGGTCGCTGGAGCTGTTCAAACTCCAAGATGGGCAGTTAATCTCCTCCGGCCGCGTGACTTTGGACAACGGCGTGGCGCTGAAAGCCGAGACCGTCGGTCTGACGTTCGGCTTGGAGCACGGAGACGAGCGACCCCGCATCCGGATCGCGCAGCCGAGCGGTGGCGGAGTCTGGTGGGCTTGAGCTACAATTTCGTCGTTACACTCGTGCTTGCGAGATCGACCCTATTAGCTCCGCGACGCTTGCCCCGCCCGATGTGGCCTACCCGTAAAGCGACGGGAAGCCAATGGCCGACAACACCCTTCAATGGGACTGGAGGGTGATGATCGTCGGCGAACTCCGCGATCTCTTCGCGAGGCAGGAAGTCTTCGTCGCCGGCGATTTGCTCGGGTATCCGGTGAATTCGATCACTTCGCCCCGCCGGGTAGGCCAGCGGCTTTCAGCCCGCTGTGGTAGAGCTTCGGCATGTATTGGTAGAAGTCGAACTTCGGATCGTTGTCGCCATCGTGGCACTTCATGCACATCCCGGAGATGGCATTGACGAGCCGCTGTTGCGCGGCGGGCACTTCGACCGAGCCCCGTTGCAGCGGGTCGAGCTTGCCCATTCTTTCCATCTCTTCCTTGCTCGGCAGTTTGTCTTTCTCGTTGATCCGCCACGACATCATCGCCGCGAGGAGGGCCTTGTCCTTCGGTTTGGCGACGTGGCCGCTGCCGGGCCCGTGACAATTCTCGCAGCCGTTGTTCATCAGCGCGGCCGTATCGACTTTGTTCTTGAAGCCGGTGTCGTACTCGAACCCGGTGGTGTGGCAACTGAGGCATTCGGGGTCGAAGTTGCGCAGGCCGGGCCGGGTCGCTTTTTTCTCGAGCGCTTCGTACGCCTTGGAGTGCGGGTGCGCGCTCCAGACCTTGAACTCGGCCGCGTGGCAGGCCCGGCAGGCTTCGGAGCCGACGAACTTCAATTCGGCGTCGGGGTTCTTGATGCCGGCCGCATGTTGCGGGCGTTTCTTGGTGGCCATCGCCAAGAAATTGTCCCGTTTGACGTCCGCCGCGTAAGCCTCGATGAGCTTCAACACGGCGTGGTCTTTGAGCACGTCGGGCTTGTCGGGCGTCAGGTATTCCTCGCCCATCGCTACGAGTTGGTAGTGGAGTTCCAGCCCTTTGTCGGTCTTGAAGATGCCGACGGAGCCGACGTAGCGCCCCTTGTGGCCGACCGTGACGATCTGGGTCTTTTTGTCGTTGGCATAGACCGGGAATTGCGGCGGTTCGGATTCGTCCGAGATGCAGACGATCAGTTGGAGTTCGGGGAAATCCTTGGCGACGACCTTGGCTTCGTCGGCCGTGCCTTGGTACAGCAGAACCTTCAATTCAGGCTTGGCCGCGTGTTTGCCGATGTCGGCCAGGGTGGTTTTGAGGACTTGGCTCTGCCGGTCGAAGTCGATCGATTTATCGGCTTCGATGACTTTCTCGGCGACCGACGCGGCGGTGAGCCCGATGACGGCGAACGGGATCTTCTTGTCTTCTACGACTTCGAATGCTTCCACCATGGCCCGCTCTTTCGGATTGGCGGGCGGGAAAAGCTCGGCCCGTTCGATCCGCTTCGCGCCGGTGCCGTAGATGCTGGCGGCGAGCAAGACGGGCGGCTTGTTGGAGTTCTGAAGCGTGTATTGCCCGAGGAGTTTGTCGATCTGCTGGGCGAAGTCGTTCTTGCCCAAGCCGACCGCGACGTACCCCATCTCCATCAACGCCTTCATGCTATATTCGTATTTCTTCAGCGATTGCGCCGTGATCTCTTTGGGACCCTTGGCCGCCGTTATATCGCCGACGTCGAGGCCGACGACGTTCCAGCCCTTGGCTTTCAACCCCGTGATGAAGTTGGCCCGGCGTTCGAGTCCGCCGAGTTGCGGCCGGCTGCACCCGCACGGCTGCAAGTAGCCGAAGGTTTGGCCCGATAGAACCAGCACGAGGTCGGGGGAATCTTTGGGCCACCCGGCGAAGATCGGGATGCCGCCGACGGTGCCGGGTTTGGGCCCGGTGTCCGGCAGAGGCGTTTCGCCTTCGTCCGCGGCCTGCGTCGCCGGGGTATCGGTTTCCCCCGCGCGGTCGAGCATCCAGTAGCCGGTGCCGGCTGCCACGGCACCGAGGATGGTCAGACCCGCGACGACGCGCAGCAGCAATCCCGCTTGGACGGCTCCGGCTCGCAATCGGGCGAATCGTGGGGTGGACATTCCGCTTTCCTCAGTGGGCCGAAAATCACCGCCATAGCATTAACCGAATCGGCGCGTGTCCGCGAGTCCATCTTAGTCGGAGCCGGGTCACAGAGTGCAACCAAATTCTCTGGGCCTGCCCGGCGTCCCGCCGGTCTTGGGTAGAGCCGGCGTCCCGTTGCGTCCCGCCGGTTTCCGATTGCTAATTCATCCACTTGGGTCGGGCCGGCAACCTGCACGGGACGCCGGACAGACCTCGAAGAATTTGGTTGCGCCCCGTTCCAGTTTCCCGCGAGTATCTTGACCGAGCCGTCCGTTGAATGTGCGGTATCCCATTTCTC
>JBBRUN010000207.1:0-8913 GCA_038247765.1 Gemmatales bacterium
GTTTTTTTTGTTTGGGGGTGGCGCCCTGTTTGTTGTTTTGGGGCGGGGGGGGCCCCCCCCCCCCCTTCCGCCGGGGGCGTTTCCGTTGGGGCGCGGCGGGGCGGCCCCCCCCACCGCTCGGGAAGAATCAATTCGTAATGCCCTTCGTGATGCCCATGAATACGTCTTCCAAATTGATCTGCTCTTCGTTGAAGGTCCGCAGTTTGAACTGCTCCGCGATCAGGCGCTCGGGGATGAAGCAGCCGTCGCCTTCGCCGTCCTTCAGGGTCACGCGAATCGTCCCGGCTTCCTTGGTCACTTCGACCGATTCGACTTCGATGTACTGCTCGAGTTTCTTCGCGGCGACTTCGTTCATCTCCGGGCCGACCGAGACGATGTAGACGCGCTTGGTGCGCACCTTGGCGATGGCTTCGTCCACGGTGCCGTTGAAGATGAGTTTGCCGCGCTCGATGATGCCGATCTTGTTGCAGATGTCGGCGAGTTCCGGGAGGATGTGCGACGACACCATGATCGTCTTGTTCATCCCGCGGAGTTCTTTGATCAGCTCGCGCATTTCGATGCGGGCGCGCGGGTCGAGGCCCGAGGCCGGTTCGTCGAGCAGTAAAACCTGCGGTTCGTGGAGCAGCACGCGGGCCAAGCCGAGACGCTGGGTCATCCCCCGGCTGAGGCTTGTGACGAGCGCATCGCGTTTATAGCCGAGATCGACGAGTTCGAGCACTTGGTCGCACTTCTTGCGGCGGTCGGCCCCTTTAATGCGGTAGGCGGCTGCGAAGAATTCCAAGTATTCGGTCACCTTCATGTCGTCGTAGACGCCGAAGAAATCGGGCATGTACCCGATGTTGCGGCGGATCTCCTTCGACCCGGTGTAGATGCTGTATCCGCAGACGCTCGCCTCGCCCCACGAGGGGTTCAGCAGCGTCGCCAAGATGCGCATGGTCGTGGTCTTGCCGGCGCCGTTCGGCCCGATAAAGCCGAAGCAGTCCCCTTTGTTGAGCTTCAGCGTCAGGCGGTCGAGGGCGTAGAGGTCGCCGTATTTCTTCGTGAGGTCGCGGCATTCGATCATGGAGTCGTCGGACATGGAATGATCCTATTTGCCGATGGGCTTCACGGGGATGTAAATGCGGATGTAGGTTTCTTGTTGGAGCGTCCCCGGGATCGCGGGGCGCGGGCCGCTGCCGGGGAGGCCCTTGAGCCAGAGGGCGCTCGGGCTGCCGCTGTCCGCACTCGACATCATCTCTTCGGTGTTGCCGCTGACTTTCGCCAATTTCAATAGCACGATCACTTCTTCGGTGTTCGCCGGGCTGAGGCGCCAAGATTGATCGAGCCGGCGGAGAGTCGAATTCTGCAAGCTTCGACCGTTGGTGTCCGAGGCGACGCCGGTTTCGTGAAAGAGCATCGGCCACAACGAGATCGCGCCGGTGCTAGTTTCGAGGGCCGGTTTCTTGGAACCGTACATGTTGCCGGTGTCGCCGGTGGCGTAGTATTTGGCGTCCGGTGCGAGTTCGGCCCGCGCCCAATCTTGGGCCTCGGGCGTGCCGGCGCCGGGGTTGAACTTCACCGGCACACCGGTGCCGATACCCTTGTCGAGCTTGTACGGCTTGCCCGCGAAGTACGCGATGGCATCGACGACCTCCGGCAAGGGCAGATGGATGGTGATGGTTCCCGCCGCACCGAGCGGTGCCGAGGGCAAGTGTGCGACGGTCGAAGTCACCGGAGGGTTCTTGTCGTCCAGGTAGCCCGACCAATTCGCGCTGAACGTCTTCGTGGACCAAACTTGCACCGGCACGTTCGCCAAACCGTTGGCCGTAGGCCCGGCTTGGTTCGTGCCCCCCTTCGGGTCGAGTCGGTACTGGTAATTGCGGATGCTGCGGCCGATGCCGCCCCCTTGGCCGATGCGGCTGCCGCCCATCCAATCGACGACGGTCACGGGTCGCGGCTTGTTCTCGGTATCGGGCGAAGGGAAGGCCCACGGCTCTTTCGGCTCGATACCGACGGTGTAGTTGTCGATACGCGGACTGAAGACGGTGAACCACGCCTGCCCGTAGACCCGGTTGCCGCCGACGTCGATATCGACGACGTCGATCTTGTTCACCCGGAGGTCTTTCCCCTTGATTTCGTAGGCGGTGAAGTAAGCCGCGGCGCTCACCGACAGCACGATGATGGGGAAGGTCACCCACGTCAGTTCGAGTCGGCCGAGGATCTTCTTGAGGAAGATATATTCGACCGGCCCGATGAGCAGCGTGTAGAGCACGATGAAAAGCGCGACCCAACCGAAGGAGATCACGGGGACGCCGTCGAAGGTATCGACGTGCTGGCGCAGCGCGTAGGTGATGCCGTCTTCGGAGGCGACGGGGTTCACGCCGGGGGCCAAGCTGTTGGGGTCGTAGCGATCCGGGGCGATGGCCGATTTCTCCGACCCGGCCCTGCGGATGAGCCAGTCCCAAAACTCGGGCCGTTTCTCCATGTCGCGGAAGGGCGAAGCGTCAAGATCGAAGGCGACGACGGTGATGCGTCCGAGTCCGAGAGGCACTTGCACGACCAACGGCAGCGCGGCGCCTTCGAAGGCCGCACGGGGATTCTTCACCATCTCCGGGCTGAGGCAATACGGCATGGCCGTACCCGCTTTCGGCCGCAGTTTGGCGACCCGGAACGAATCGGGCGGCGGCGCCGGCACCGGGTTGCCGTCTTTGTCTTTCAGCGGATTCCCCTCGGCATCTTTGGGCACGCGCGTCGGGTTCTTCAGTTCGGTCTCGATGCCGCTTTTACTGTGCGAAGCGAACAGCAACGGCAACTGCGCGACCCGCTCCGGCGTCGCGGTGAGGGGCAGGAACGAGTTGAACGGGATCGTGTTCAGCAGGTCGAGTTTGCTCCCGAGGCTGATGACGAGCCGGCCACCGCGGGCGACGTATTCGCGGAGCGCTTCGCGCTTCGGCTTGTAGAAGTCGTCTTGGAAGAGCTTGGTCAGGAATTCTTCGCTGGCGCCGCCGGTGGCGAGCACGATGAGGTCGGCGGCCTCGTAGCCGAACCATTGATCGGGCAGTTCTTCGACGCTCGAAAACGCGGCAGTTTCGATGCGGCCGCCCCGCAAGAGCCGGTCGCTCCGCGGCGCTTCGCCGCGCGGGTTCTCGACGGGCAGATCGAAACCGCCGAGTTTGGAACCGAGCGACAGAATCACATACACGGAAGTATCGCGGACGCGGACGTTTTCGAGCGTGACCGGTTCCGAGACGGCCGAAGGGCTGCTATCCGGTTCGTTGGTGAGGATCTGCATCGTGATCTTGGCGCCTTGGCCGCCCGGCCGAACCAGGGGCGCGCCGTTCTTCGCCATGAATTCGCCCGGTTCCACGAAGCTGCCTTTGGGCCGGAATCGGTCGTCGTCGCCGGTGGGGGCGTCGTTGAGCACCGGCGAGCCGATGGGCCAGCGGGTGATCGTTTTCGATTCGTCGCTGTCGTAGGCGGTCATTTCGACTTGCAGCGGCTTGTCGGTTTCGCCCAAGATTTCGAGCCGGAACGACACGGGCGCCCAAACGCCGGTCTTGCAGACGCGAGCCGCGGCACCGCCTTCGTCGCGCTCGTTGGTGAACTTGGAAGCGGGGAAGCCGATCTTGGCGTCCACGATTTTCACTTTGGGTTTGCCGAATTGCGCGACCGCGGGGGAGGCGAGCCACGCCGCGAAGACGAGGGCGAATCCGAATCGAATCGACATGACGCGCATGCGAACCCCTAGTCGTCGCCAACGGAATGATTCACCGCAGAGTCGTACAGAAGAACGAGAACAAGGGGAAAAGACATGTGCAGTCGAGCATGTCCAGTCTTCAGCGCTCCGATTTGATTCTCGTTCTTCTCTGTGACCTCTGTGGCTCTTTGGTGAAAAATCTTATGGCTTGATCAATAATCCGCATGTGCACGGCGTCCCGCCGCAACCGGGGCAGCCCTTCCCGTATTTACGCTCGATGGCGTCTTCTAGGTCGATTCCCCGGCAATTCGCCAGCGTCACCAGCCAAGCCAAGACATCGGCGAATTCGAGGGTCGTCTCGGCGCGGTCGCCGCCCCGCAGCGCCGCCGAGAGTTCGCCGACCTCCTCCATGAACCACATGAAGGTGCCTTCGACCCCCCGGGCCGCGTCCTTGGAGCCGTAGAGTTCGCGGATGCGTTCCTGCAGTTGGCCCAGCGTCATCGCCATGTGGGGATTCTAGCAGCGCCATTGCGCCGGGGCCAATCGAAGCCGAGTGCGGTCGCAGGAAAAGGCGTCCGCACACGGCGGCATCGGGGTTTCGATCCCGCCCCGTCTCGCGAGGTGAACGAGGTGCGAAGGGTAATCGGCCAACTGGCTCGAGCAGTGGGCATCCCGCAGCTCGGCCAAGCCGCCGTACGGCCCGAGTTCGGGTCCGTCCCAGCATCGCCGCGCTCCCGCTTCACTTCTTCGGTTCGTCTTTTTTGGGTTTGTCGCGCGGCAGCAGGTCGGGCAGATTCGCCACGCGCAGGGCCGTGATGGCCATGACTTGGGCGCCTTGTACCAAGTTCGGAATCTTCACGTGATCGAAGGTGTCGGTTTGCGTGTGGTGCGTCAGGCGGTATTCGTCCATGTCTTGGTCGCAGGCGAAGCCGGGGACGCCGGCCGACTCGAACGAGAGGTGGTCGGTGCCGCCCATGCCGCGGAGGCTCAAACCCTTCCAACCTTCGATGGACTTCAGCGACACCAGTTCCGGTTCGAGGATCTTCTGCACCGCTTCGCGGCCCTGCAAACCGAAGCCCTTCACGACGCCGGTGCCGGTGTCGTGGACGAGGCACATCGAGGTCTTCGCCATTTCGTCTTTGTGCTTCGCACAGTACTGCTTCGAACCGAACAGGCCCTGCTCTTCGCCGGTGAACAACACGAAGCGGATGGTCCGCTTCGGTTTGATGCCGGCCTTGGCGAGAGCGCCGAGCGTGCGGGCGATTTCGAGGACGGTACAACTGCCGGTGCCGTTGTCGGTGGCGCCGGTACCGAGGTCCCACGAGTCGAGGTGGGCTCCGACCACGACGAATTCATCCGGCTTTTCGGAACCGGTGATTTCGCCGACGGTGTTGTAGACGGTGATGGGGCCGGGGATGAACTTGTTGGTGATTTCGAGTTCGACCTGCGGCTTCGGGCCGCCTTTCGCCGTGGCGAGGCGGTGGAGCATGGAGTAGTGTTCGTGGGTCATGAAGATCGTCGGCAGCGGGTCGGTCGCGGTGCCGCGATCGCCTTTGGGCCACGAACCGGTCATCGTCAGCAAGCCGTGCGGCTTGGCCGAATCGGTGAGGACTGCAGCGGCGCCCTCGGCCTTCAAGAACTCGTTCAAGGCCGCGCGATAGGCTTGTAACTCGCCGAAGTTCGGCCGCGGCGGTTGCGCGTCGGCCGGCTTGGGTACTTCTTTCTTCGGCTCGTCTTTTTTCGGATCAACCTTCGGCATCGGCGGGACGGGCGGCGCGAGGTAGGTCATGTCGGTGATCGGCTTCACGTCGGCCGGGGCGCTGCGGAGGACGATGGCGTTCTTGAGTTTGCCCTTGTACTTGGTGAGGTCGTCTTTGGTCTTCGCCTCGAGGAACACGACTTCGCCGGTAATTTTACCTTTGGTTCCGGGGGTCCACGCGGCCGAGGCGCCGGTGAGCACTTTGCCCGCGTTCGGCTCGACCAGTTTCATCGAGAACGTGCCGCGCTCCCAGGCGACGGGGATTTCCCACGGTTCGAGTTTCACGTTGGTCAGGCCGTAGTCTTTCATCTTCTCGGCGGCCCATTTGTTGGCCTTCTCGAGGTTCGCCGAACCGGTGATGCGCGGGCCGATCACGTCGCAGAGGTGTTGCAGGTTCGCTTTGAGTTCGGCTTTATCTTTCACCTCGGCGATGATTTTCTGATCGGCCGAGACGGCGGGGTCGACCGCGGCTTTCTCCCCCTCAACGCGGGGCGCGGGCGCTTGTTCGGACTTCGCAGTGGAAACGACCCCGGTTCCCAAGGCGACCAAGCCGAGAATCGGAAGCAGGCGTGAGCTGAGCGAACGAAACGTCATCGGGTTACTCCGAGTTCCAAGCCGAAATGTGAGGACGGAGAGAAGAGGGATTGTCGGGGCTGGGGTCGGGAACCGCAACGGCAGAGTTCCCACTTCTCATGGATTCCCCCGGAAAGGGTCGGCTCGGTTTTCGCCTGCGGCTGACACATTTCAGCTTCGGCGCGCATTGTGATAGGCCCTGTGAGCGCGGCCGTTAACATCGGGAAACGCGCCCCAGTTTCTCGGGCTTCGATATTTAGCATATCCGGCAAACTTGTCCTAAGTACACATTGCAATCGAACCGCGGCTCCCCCCGCCGCCGTCGCCGCCTCGACCGTTTGCAATCGACGCTGGCCCCGGATTGTCCGAGCGACCGCGCCTTCATTCGATCATCGTCCATCCACCGAGACGTGCCCATGTTGCTCACGCGTTGGCTCAAGCCCACCCCCGTTGCGAAAAGCGCCCGGAAGGCGACCCTCCGTTTGGACCGGCTGGAAGCCCGCGAGAACCCGTCGCTCACGATTCAAATCGACTACAGCTACGATTCGAGCGGGTTCTTCAACGACCAAACTCGTCGGGACACCCTGCAAACCGCGGCGAACAACCTCGCCAGCCGAATCTCGACGACCCTCGGGGCGATCACCCCCAACGCGGGCGCCGGCAACAACTGGACGATCACGACATTCAATCCGTCCGACCCGTTCAACCACGCCTCGGACATCGCGCTGACGAACTTGAACGTGGCTGCCGGGACGATCATCGTTTACGCGGGGGCCAAAACAGGCGTCGGCGGCGGCGAAGCGGGCCTCGGCGGCTTCGGCGGCTACAGCGCCTCGGGATCGCAGCAGTGGCTCGACGGCCTGCGGACCCGCGGGCACACCGGCTTCGCCCCGTGGGGCGGGTCGATCACGTTCGACCAGAACACGAACTGGAACTATGGCACCAACGCCCCGGCCGGCAACCAAATCGACTTCTACACCGTCGCGACCCACGAACTCGGCCACGTGCTCGGCTTCGGCACCGCGCAAGAGTACAACCAATACGTGTCGGGCGATATTTTCTTCGGCCCGAACGCCACGGCCGCCAACAACGGCATCTACCCGAGCTTGCAGTCCAACGCCGATCAAGCCCACTTCCGGCAAGGGACGACGTCGTACGGCCAAGCGGTGTCGATGCAGCCGATCGTCGTCGCCGGGACGCGGGTCGTCTTCTCCGAGCTCGACTACGCCGCCCTCGCCGATGTCGGCTGGAACGTCACCGGGTACGTCGCCCAGGCCGGCCCCGCACCGAGCGCCCCGTCGGGCGGTGCCTCGGCTCCGCCGGTGCCGACCTCGCCGGTCGTGGCCAACAACTTCAGCCGCGGCCAAGATCCCGCCGCCGTCTCCAGCGGCAACGGAACCTTCCAACTGTACAACGCCAGCGCCACGAACCTCAATCCGGTCGGTAACCCCGTGACGGCGTTCCCCGGTTACCAAGGTTCCGTCCGCGTCGCCACCGGCGATGTCAACGGCGACGGCATCCAAGACATCATCGTCGCGGCCGGGGCCGGCGGCGGCCCGCACGTCAAGATCTTCGACGGCGCCAGCGGCCAACTCGTGCAATCCTTCTTCGCCTTCGACGCCGGGTTCACGGGTGGCATCTTCGTGGCGGCGGCCGACATCAACAACGACGGCCGGGCCGATGTCATCATCACTCCGGATGTCGGCGGCGGTACCCACGTCCGCATCTTCTCGGCCGGCGATCCGAACAGCCTCATGGCCAGCTTCTTCGGTATCGACGCCCCCGGATTCTTGGGCGGAGCGCGCACGGCCGCCGGTGACATCAACGGCGATGGCTACGCCGACCTCATCGTGACCGCGGGCTTGGGCGGCGGGTCGCACACCGTCGTCTGGAACGGTCGCCAACTCGGCAACGGTCAACTGGTCCGACTCACGGGCGACTTCTACGCCATCGACCCAGGCTTCGTCGCCGACAAGAACGGCGTGTTCGTGGCGGTGGCCGATCTCGACGGCGACGGCTTCCAAGAGCTCATCTTCGGAGCGGGCAACCGGGTGAAAGTGCTCAGCGGGCAATTGGTGACGGCCCGCGGCGGATTCGCCGCCGCCGCCACGCCCAACAACGAGTTCTTCGTCGGCGACGGTTCCGTCCGCCAAAGCGTCCGTCTCGCCGGCGGGGACTTCGACGGCAACGGTCGCGGCGAACTCTTGATCGGCAGCGGCGAAGGCCAAGCCGGCACGGTCTACCGCCTGACGCAGAACGGGCTGATGTCGCTGAGCATCACGAACAGCCCGCTCGGCAACGGGATCTACGTCGGGTAACAGGTTTGCGAATCTCGAGAAATGCACAACCCCGGCGCGAGCCGGGGTTGTCGCGTTGACCCGACTCACTTCTTCAACCAACCTTGTTTCTCGAGCCATTCGCCGCAGCGGGTCGGCCAGGTATTGCACGGGTGACCCGTGTTGCGCATGCCCCAGCCGTGGCCGCCGCTGGCGTAGGTGTGCAGTTCGCACCCCACGCCCGCGTCCTTCAACCCGAGCGCGAGCAGCAAACTACTGCGGACATCGACGGGGTCGTCGAAGGAATGCGCCAAGAACATCGGCGGCGTTTCCTTCGTGATGTTGACCGTCTCCTTCAGCCGATTCTTCTTGTCGGTGAAGTAGGCCGGGTAGACGAGCACGGCGAAGTCGGGCCGCGCCGACGCTTCGTCGATTTTGTCGATGGCTTTGTAGAGCTCCGATTTGTGGTTGATGGCCGCGAGGCCGGCGGTCTCGCCCCCGGCGCTGAAGCCGAGGATGCCGATGCGCTTCTCGTCGAGGCCCCATTCCTTGGCGTTGGCGCGCACCATCCGGACGGCGCGCTGAGCGTCCTGCACGGCGGCTTCGGACTTGTTATTCGGATTGCGGAA
>JBBRUN010000208.1:0-8855 GCA_038247765.1 Gemmatales bacterium
AGTTCGGACATGGGTCACTCGCTCTGGCTGGGAAGATCAGGGAACTCGACCCCGGCGTAGATGTCGCGCATCGGTATGGTGGCACTCACGGTCTCTATCGTGAGAGACGTGTCGAGTCCTTCAAAAGTGGTGCGGAGCCAAGTGAACCCGTCCGGTGCGCGGACGTACCGGGTGCAAATCGGTTCGTCCTGCTCGGCGAGGATGTATTCGTTGAGACTCGCAATCTTCTGGTAATTCAGGAATTTCTTCCCACGGTCATAGCCTTGGGTCGAATCCGATAGCACTTCGATCACGACCGCGGGGTTCAGAACGCAATCGCGACTGTCGTCGGCGAATTCGATTTTTCCGCACACGATCAACACATCCGGGTATGTCTGCAATCCCGTCGCTTCGATCTTCACGCGCATATCCCTCGAAAGCGATCGGCACGGGCCGCCTTTGAGTCGATTGCCGATCTCCACCGAGAGATTCTCGTTGACCAAGTTGTGATTGAACTTCGCCCCGGCCATGCCGAACGGACCACCGGCTCCGTGCATCGGAAAAATCTCCCCTCGGAAGAACTCGCTCTTGAATTCGGCGACGCGCTCGCGGGCTTCGTACTCTTCGGCCGTGTATAACTTTTTCGGAACGGCGGACATCGCTCTCTCCGGTTTCAACGGGACGGCAGTCCCGTGACACTATAATACCCGAAACCGTGGAGGACGGGTTATGCCGCTGCGCGATCACTTTCACTCCCCCGTAGATAACAAGCACCGCTGGGACTCGCTGCACGGCGGTTGGCCGATGAAGATTTGCGAATCCCTCTCCGATCAATTGACCGAAGAATTCGTCGCCTTGCCGACGGTGCACCTCGGCGGATCGGTCGAAATCGACATCGGCGCATTCGAGGATGCCGGCGGTTACCAGTATCAACATACCAACGGCGATGGCGGCACCGCCACGGCTACGTGGACGAGAACCAAGCCAACGTTGAGCGTGGAAACCGACCGGCCCGACGCCGACGAGTACGAGGTGCGGATCTACGATTCTAAGCGGCAATCGAAGCTCGTCGCGGCCATCGAGATCGTCAGTCCGTCCAACAAAGACCGGCCCGAGACCCGGCGAGCTTTCGTGGACAAATGCGCGGCTCTGCTCCGGCAAGACGTTTCCGTGGCCATCGTCGACGTGGTGACGGCCTACGACTTCAACTTGTACGCGGACTTGCTCGAACGCCTGGGCACCGCCGATCCGACTGTCGCCAATCCGCCTTCGAATATCTACGCCATGGCGTGTCGGGGGTACACACCGCGCAAGCGTTGGGTCTTCCAGGCCTGGCACCACTCTTTGACGGTCGGTCAGCCGCTGCCCACGCTCCCCCTCTGGCTCCGAGACGATGTCGCCGTGTCGCTCGACCTCGAAACGACGTACGAGCAAACCTGCCGGGTCTTCCGGATCGCCTGATCGTTTCGCACTCCCCAGGATTCCCCATGACGACGCTCGCCGAACTCGCCAAGATGTTCGACCACTCCCTCCTCCAGCCGATCCTCACCGACGCCGAACTCGAGCGCGGCCTGCTGTTGGCGCGCGAGTACAACGTCGCCTCCGTCTGCATCAAACCATACGCCGTGCGGACCGCGGCCAAGCTGCTGGCGGGATCGACGGTGCAGGCCAGCACCACCATCGGCTTCCCCCACGGCGGCCACCTGCCCGGCGTCAAAGTCTTCGAAAGCGAGCGCGCCCTCGCCGACGGGGCGACCGAACTCGACATGGTCGTGAACATCGGCAAAGTGCTATCGGGCGAATGGAATTTCGTCGCCCACGACATCGCCGGGATCGTCGAGGTGGCCCACAGGGCCGGGGCCAAGGTGAAGGTGATCTTCGAGAACGCTTTCTTGAAGGACGAACACAAGATCGAGCTGTGCAAAATCTGCGGGGAACTGCGGGCCGACTGGGTGAAGACGAGCACCGGCTACGCCGAGACCGGCGCGACCATCGAAGACTTGAAATTGATGCGGCAACACAGCCCGGCTCACGTGCAAGTCAAAGCGGCCGGGGGCGTCCGAACTTACGAGAAGCTTCTGGAAGTTCGGGCCATCGGCGTGACCCGTGTCGGGGCGACCGCGACCAAAACGATCCTCGACGAAGCCCGGGCGAAGCTGGGCGGTTAAACGCAGCCCGAGCGAATTGCGGTGCGGCGGCTTCGCGCAAGGTTTACCCAATCTTCACACCCATCCGGCGCGGGGAATCCTACCCTGACGATATGGTTCACTCCCCGCCCGATGTCCGTGAGCCGCTGCCCGGTCTGCCGGAGTTGTGCAGGCTATTCAAAAGCCTCTCCGACCCGAACCGCTTGCGAATCCTGATGCTGCTGGCGCACCGCGGCGAAATGCACGTCTCGGCCATCGGCGATCACCTCGGGCAGTCCCAGCCGGCCGTCAGCCACCACCTCACGCAACTCAAAAACGCCGGCCTCATCGATTTCCGGCGCGATGGGAAGTTCAACTACTATTCGCTCAGCGAGGCCGGACTAAACCCGTTGTACCAACAACTCTTCGGCGACGCGAATTCGTTCAAAGTGCGCATGGCCGGCGTCGAAGTCGTCTTCCGTCGGAAGTGACCTCCGCCTCGCCGATGCGGATGCGAATCCGCACAATGCCCTATCGGTTGCCCCCTGCTCGGAGAAGCGGCGTGAGTTCGTCCCGGTCGTCGGTCGTCAAAAGCGTGGTCAAGTACGTCGTGGCGATCTTCCTGTTAGGGCTGGTCATCGGCCTCAATTGGAAAGGGCTGAAAGAACTCAAATTCTCCGAGATGCGGGTCGATTACCTGATGCTGGCGACGGTGCTCTACGTCGGCATCATCGTCGGCCAGTACATCCGCTGGTGGATGCTCGTGCAGGCGCTCGGTCTCCCGTTCCGTCTGCGTGACGCTTTTCGCCTAGGCATGGTCGGCACCTTCTACAACACATTCCTGCCCGGCTCCATCGGCGGCGACATCATGAAGGCCTACTTCATCGCCAAAGGCGAACCGCAGCGAAAAGCCGCCGCCGTGGCCACCGTCGTCGCGGATCGACTACTCGGCCTCTTCGGCTTGCTGTTATTCGGCGGGGCGGTCGGGGGCAGTTTCTGGCTCGCCGGCGATCCGAACATCAATCATCCGGAAAAAGGCGCACCGCTCCGTGTCATCATCGTGGTGTGCGGAGCCCTTGCGGCCATCGGCGCCCTCTCGTACTCCGTGATCGCGCTGTTGCCGCCGACGGCGAAACAGCGATTCGCCGGCCGCTTGGCCAAGATCCGCCGATTCGGGCCGACGCTGTCCGAACTCTGGTTCACCGCGGTTCAATACGGCCAACGGCCGCTCGTCGTGCTGAAAGGGATCGGCCTGTCGGCCGTGGCGCACACGCTGATGATGTTCAGCTTCCACTACGCCGTGCGGGTCTTCCCGGTCGATGCGGCCGTCGGCACGCTGCCGCAACACTTCGTGATCCTGCCCATCGGCTACATTTTTCAGGCGCTCGTGCCACTGCCGGGCGGCCTCGGTTTCGCCGAGCTTTCTTTCGGCGGCCTCTATGAACTCATCGGGCTTGCGGCCTCGGTCGGCGTCGCCGGGCGTTTGTCGCTGCGGGTGATCGAATGGGGCTTGGGACTGGTGTGCTATATCGCCTACTTGCGGATGAAAGCGGAGCTGCCGAATACGGAAGCGATCGACGCCGATAAGGTGGATCGGCCGAATTCGGCCTTGTGACGGATCGGAATTCGCGCCAAGCTGGAGACGCACAGAACAGACTCCGTCCACCGGCGAGGCACCGATGCGCTCCTCCCTGCTGCTGGCATTCGCTCTCGCCCCGCTCGCCCAAGCCCAAGAGGCGGTGCGGCTCGTCGAAAAATTCGACTCCGCAGCCCCGTACCGCGTCGAGCTCAAGGTCGCTATGACCGGACGACTGACTTTGCCGACGAAGAAAGATCAGCCGGCCGAAACCGCCACGGTCGAAGGCAATTCGTCCGTGAGCTTCGACGAACGGCCGCTCGCCGCCGACGAACTCAAGACCGACAAGGTCATCCGGGCTTATCGCAGCATCGAGTTCAAACGAACCATCGGCGATAAAGAGCAGAAGGCGACCATCCGCGAGGGCGTCCGCCGCATGGTCGTGCTGCGCACCGAAAAGGGGAAGAAAGCCCCCTTCTCGCCGGACGGCCCGCTCCTCTGGAGCGAGATCGACGTCGTCAAGCACGACTTGTTCACGCCGGTGCTGGTGGCCGGGCTGCTGCCGAAGGACGACGTGAAGCCGGGGGCCAAGTGGACCGCCAGCGCCGCGGCCATCGCCGAACTCACCGATCTCGAAACCATCGACGAAGGCGGCCTCGCCGTAGAATTCAGTAGCGTCGTGATGTTGAACGACCGCAAGTTGGCCAAGCTCGCCATCTCCGGCACCGTCCGCGGCATCAACGAAGACGGCCCGACGCGGCAGAAGCTCGACGGCACCGCCTACTTCGACATCGAGGCCGGGCGACTGACCTATTTGAAGCTCAACGGCGTCCACGAAATGCTCGGCAGCGACGGTAAAGCCATCGGTCGGATCGACGGGACCTTCACGATGACGCGGAGTGCGTCGAAAGAATTCGACGACATCGCCGAGGCGAAACTGGCGGGCAAGGACTTGAAGCCGACGGCGGAAAATTCGCTGCTGCTGTACGACAACGCCGACCTCGGCTTGAAGTTCCTCTACCCGCGCCGCTGGCGCGTCGGCGTCGTCACCGGCCGGCAACTAACGCTCGATGAACCGAGGGGCGGCGGCATCTTGCTGACGGTGGAATCGACCGACCGCCTGCCGACGGTGGAGAAATATCAGGACGAGGTGAAGGGCTTCCTCGCCAAGCAGCAGGCGAAGATCGCCCCGATGGCGGCCCCGGTTCGCGCCGCCGACAAGCCGATCCGCATCGACCGCTTCGGCATCGACGCCGAGCTGAAGACCGGTAAAGCCCGCTTGGAGTACGCCGTGACGAGCGGCCCCCGCGGCGGCGTGATGGTCGCGGCGCGATTGCCCGCCGACGAAGCCGCAGAGTTGAAGATCGACTTCGAGCGCATCTTGAAGCAACTCGAAGTGACGAAAGCGGTCGGCGAGAAGCAGTAGCGGTGCGTCACGGTTTATCCCAAACCGCGGAGCGGAACCACTCCGGCATCTCCGGCGACTTCAAATCGAACTCGACCCCTCCGGTGATTTCCGCGAAGTAACAAGACGATTCCTCGCTCGTATCGAAGAAGTAAGCGCGATCCGAATTGCGGATCGCCTCGCGGAGCAGTTCGAGCGAGCGGTGATACCGAGAAACGATTTTCATTTCCGGCACACTGTGCCCACCCGAGGCGACACGGTTCTTAACCCGCTCGACGTTGATGGCCGGATCTTCCGTGGCGACGAAATACAAGTAAGTACTATAGCCACGCCTGCGGGCTTTGGCGAGCAAATCGACTTTATCCGGAGCGGACATCACCGTTTCGAAGGTGAAAGATTTCGAGCTTTCGAGCAGCTTGCGACGGAGGAAATCGGAAAGAACCGAGGCGAAGTAAGAGTCGATCCCAGCACCGTTCAACGTGAGAATCCCTTTATGGCACTCGATGATATCGGATACACCATCGAGACCGTTCGCGCGGAGGAGCTCCGAAGCGGCGAAGAACTCCCGAAGTTCCTGCGTAGAGATGGTCAGCCCGAAGGGATTCAGATCCATCGATCCCGCTGAGCGCAGCGATTGCTCGAAGTCGTCCGGATTGATGTAGTTCTTGAAGAGTTGGGCCGGGAGTTCGTTCTTGACGGTGGTTTTCCCGGAGCCATTGGGCCCCGCGAACATCCGCACGCGCGGTGTGTCTGCGCTCACGAAGCTACCCGCTTATGGAGACAATCGACTTTCGTGCGCGGCGGCAGCTCCTTCAGCACGACTCGCTCTTCGCCCGTCACGCACATCAGCGTCCTCCCGATAAGCATGACTACGGGTCGGCCCGAGGCACGCGCCCGTTGATGGGCCGCGTCGAGTGCCTTCACCGCCAGTTCGGGGATTCTCTCTTCTGCGAAGATAAGTTCTTCTTCCGTCATGACCTTCTCCTTGCGTCCCGATCATTATACGGCTCCGGCAAATCCGAGATACGCCTACAATCCACTGCATGAACCCATCAGACTTCCTCGCGGTCCGGCGCGAGTCGCTCGTCAAATACTTGGCCCACCACACCTCCGCGGAAGTCCGCTTCGACGACACCTCCCGGCAGCTGGATCACTCGTCGCGCTTCTCGATCTCGACCGGTTTCGGGTTCTTGATCTTTTTCACCAGCATCCGGATGCCGTTGCCCATCACCGGCGCCCAAATGATGAAGCAGCACATCAGGCACGCCCCCGGGGGCAAGTAGTACTCCGGCAGGTTCGTCGTCGGGTTCTTCTCGTCCTTCTCGAAGAGGCTCCCCTCGAACCAAGTGCTCATGTAGATACAGCAGATGATGAAGACGGTCGACATCATCAGCATCATGAAGGTCCACAGGATCGCCGGGAGCCAGTGCTTGAAATAGTCGCCGGGCGTCTGCTCGTAGATCTTCTTGCTGCCGTGGCGGCGCCGTTCGACGAGGTCGTAGCCGCAGTTCATGCAGATCTTGGTATCGGGCGGATCGAGTTCCTTCGCGCAGTGCGGGCAGCGCGCTTCTTCGCCCTCGATCACGACCTTCATCGCCTTCGGGGTGGCACTATCGTCGTCGTCGTCATCGTCGTCGTCTTTGGCGAACCCGAGCGGAGCGTCGGCCGGTTTCGGCTCTTCGACCTTGGGCGCAGCCGGCTTGGCTTTCGCCGGCTTGGCTTTCGCCGTCGCCGGCTTGGCGACGGCCTTCGCCGTCGGTTTGGGCGCGGCGTTCGGGTCGGGCACTTCGAACATGCCTTCGCAGGCTTTGCAGCGGATCACCCGGCCGATGGCGGCATCGGGAACCTTCAGCCGCCTCTTGCAATTCGGACAGGTCGTTTCGATTTGGGCAGCCATGACACCCCCAGTTGGTTCGCACGGCCGAGAATGATGGATCGCGCGGGAATAACGGCGTGCGGTGCGAATCCGTATGATATGGATTAGCCCCGGAGAGACTTCCGTGCAAGGCGCTCCCGCGTTTCCCCCCCGTTTTGGGTCCGCCGTGTCCCTCAGCCCGACCCCGGCCCCCTTGGCACCCGCGAAACCGACCGGCCCTGCGGCGCCGCGCTTGCTCGTTTCCATCGCCACCTACAACGAGCGCGAGAACCTCCCGAAACTCATCGAAGAAATCCACCAGTACCTGCCCCACGCCGATGTGCTGGTCGTCGACGACAACTCCCCCGATGGCACCGGGAAGTACGTGGACGAACTCGCCGCTCGCGACTCCCGCGTCAAAGCGATCCACCGCGCCGGCAAGCTCGGTCTCGGCACCGCGACCCTCGCGGCCATGCGCTACGCCATGGACCACGGCTACGATTTGCTCCAAAATATGGACGCCGACTTCAGCCACCCGACGCGGTTCCTGCCGGGCTTGCAAGCCGGCATGGCCAACCATGACGTGATGATCGGCAGCCGGTACGTCCGCGGCGGCGGCACCGAAAACTGGCCCCTCGCCCGCCTCGTCATCAGTCGCTGCGTCAACGGCCTCGTGCGGTTCCTGTTCCGCATGCCCGTGAACGACGCCAGCGGCGCCTTCCGCTGTTACCGGGTCGCCAATCTGCGAATGGCGAAACTCGAAGAAACGAAATCGCGCGGCTATTCCTTCCAGCAAGAAGTGCTGTTCCGCGTTCACCGTACGAAAGCGCGCTTGGGCGAACTGCCGATCATCTTCGAAAATCGCCGGCACGGAAAATCGAAGGTGAACAGCAAGGAAGCGCTGCGGTCGATCGCGATGATCGTGTACTTGGGCGTGCAGAATTTCTTCGGCACCGACCGGTTGATCGGGCCACAGCGGGTTTGAAACAGCGGAGAGCCGTTATGGACGCCATCCATTTTTACAGCGTCGGCGACGACTTCGGGCAGTTCTCGAACTTCGCGCCGTTTCCGATCCACCTCGACGGTGAACGCTGGCCAACGTCGGAGCACTACTTCCAAGCCCAGAAATTCGACGATGAAAAATACCGGCACGAGATCCGCAAAGCGAACTCGCCGATGATCGCCGCGCAGCTCGGACGCAGCCGGAAAGTCAAAATCCGCCGCGATTGGGAATCGGTGAAGGACGGCATCATGCGGGATGCGCTGCGGGCCAAGTTCACGCAGCACGAAGAACTGCGGACGCTGCTGCTGTCGACAGGCGACGCCGCTCTCGTCGAGCGGACTGAGAACGACCACTACTGGGGCGACGGCGGTGACGGCAGCGGAAAGAATCGACTCGGCTTGATCCTGATGGAAGTGCGTACGGAACTACACGCTCAAATGCCCGAGGGCGAGTAGGCCGTAAAAGGTGTATTCCACATCGAGCACATCGTCGGCCCACGTGCCGTGGAAGCCCCCTTTGGATGTCCAGAGCGTGTCGATGAAATCGAGGCACGGCTCGCGGACTTTGCCGAGGTCGGCGTGCATTCCACTGAGGGCGTGCAACGCCGTGGCGGTCGAAAGCAGATCGGGCAGCGGCGCCATCGGCACGGCGAAAAAGCCGCCGTCGTCCGCGTGCCGGCTGAACAACCACTCGGCGATGCCATCGGGAATCGGTTCGTGGTACTGACGCAGCAGTGTCACCGCGGCGGCCGTGGAGGGGGTCAGCCCCATCGGCACATCGGCCTGATTTGAGAACCCACCATCGTCCGCCTGCAAGTGCTTCACACAAGCGATGACTCCCGTCGAATCGGGCAGTTCGCGGCCGAGATCCTGATACGCCCCGAGCGCGAGGAAGCAGCCGTAAATCGTCCC
>JBBRUN010000209.1:0-8846 GCA_038247765.1 Gemmatales bacterium
ATTCGCCTGGGAGTCGGCCAAGAAGATCGAAGTCGAAGTGAAGAACCACCCCGATGGCAGCCGGGAGTATGATCTGCACGGAGCGTTGTTCTTCGCCAGCACGAACCGCTTTCGCAAACTCTTCGACCCGGTCAACGACCCACACGAGGTCGTCATCGACTTCGCCGACAGCCGAGTGTTCGACCACTCCGGCATCGAAGCCATCCAGTGGGTCGCCGAAGCCTACCGCAAGAACGGCAAGCACCTTCAACTCCGCCACCTCAGCGAAGACTGTCGAACGCTGATGCACAACGCCCAAGACATGGTCGTCGTAAATTTTCATGAAGACCCTAAGTACAAAGTCGCCGACAACGAACTCGACTAACCGCACAGGAGTGGATGGGAATCGGACCTGATCATCCCCTTGGGCAGCGGCTTTTCGGAGTACCAGACGTGATCGGTGGGACCGTTGCGGTCGATGAACAGGATGTTGGTCGGGAAGGCGGTGAACGGGGAAGTTCGAGAGGATACCTCGCGTTCCAACTGTCCACAAATCGTGTGGAGGGTTGACCGACATGAGCATCAACTGCCACTACTCGTCCGATTTCGGAGTGCCGATCTTCACCATCACTACACCATGCGGCGGAACCTTTGCAGTGAACGAATCCGTGAACACGCCTAACTCTTTCCGCTGCCACAAATCACGGATCGGCTGCTCGCCCTTAATTTTCAAATCGCTCCACTTGGCCGCAACAGTGGCTTCCTCCATGCTGAGGTTGAACAACCCCACTGCCGTCGTGCCATCGGATAACGGGCGTGACCAAACTTCAAAACTTTCATCGTGCCATATCCGCCTCCCGGCCTTGCCCAAAGCATCTTGATTGACTTCGATCACTTCGTCGTTGGACAGGGCGTCGATACTGAATCGGTCTAAATCAGTGGGCTTGCTGCTAATCAACAAGGGGCCCGCAAGAAGACTCCACAGGGTTAGCTGTGTAAGTTGTTCGCTCGGCTTGAAAGCGTGAGGCAGTAGCAAATCAGGATCGTTCCAGTGTCCCGGCCCAGCATAGTCCTCGCAGCCTTGCAGATAGAAAGTGAGTCCGGTCATGCTGCCATATCGAGGGAAAATATCTTCGCCGGTTCGCCACAAGTTTCCGCCGCATTCCCTCGCCCATTTCGGGGCTTCCGCCGCACCGTATTGGCAGATGCTATACACGATATCTCGGTCGGTTTTTCGCAACGCATCACCCATCAGGCGATAGGGTTTCTTGAATTTTTCGGCCCCCTCTCCCTTCGCCACCTTGTCGGCAGAACACCAATCGTACTTGAAATAGTCGATTCCCCAAGCGGCGAACGTCTTGGCATCTCGTTCTTCATGTCCGAAGCTGCCTTCGTACCCGCCGCACGACTTCGGCCCCGGAGACGAATAAATGCCGAAGCGTAGTCCCTTGTTGTGGATGTAATCCGCCAACTTCTTCATGTTTTCAAACTTGTCGTTGGGTTCCAATATACCTTCGCGATTGCGGTTGCCCTGCCAACCATCATCGAGGTTGATGTACTGATACCCATGAGAAGCCAGCCCGGACTGGACGAGCCAATCCGCCGCCTTGCGGATGTCGTTCTCACCGACATTGAGTTCGTGAGCGTACCACGAACTCCAACCCATCGGCGGCGTCATGGCCAACTTTCCTTCGCCCCCCACGATCTTCAACTTGCGGGTAGAAAACCCTTTCGTGTTTCGGGCTGTGAGTTCGACGGAGTAAGAGCCAGCATCCTTTATGGCCCCGGATATTACGCCTGTGTCGGCATGCAAAGTCAGGCCGAGAGGCAGGGCTTTCGCCGTGATCGTGATGGGCTTCTGGCCGGTGACGGGAACGAGATAGAGAAAGGGCTTGCCCGGAGTTGCACCTACGACCCGTGGGCCACGTATTGCAGGTTCGGCAGGATTGCCCGATGCGATGGGCGGCGGGTCATTGGAAATGCCGATGGCTTCTGGTTTCAACTTTGCGTTCCGCACCAAGTGCAACTTGGCGTCGGCCAAGTTCGCATGATCCATACCGTTGCCATCGCCAGCATTGCCGACCCGAATAATCATACGTTTAGAGCCAGTCAGATCGACTTCCAGCACCTTCGCTTTCTCACCACCACAAACCCGGCCCGTGTCTGTTATTTTCTTGCCGTCCACCCAAACCTGGAACGTCACCGACCCGGACTTCCCCGCCCCGTCGTCCACACCTACCGTTACGGTGAACTTCGACGCTTGCCCTTTCAGGTCGATCATCATCTCGCTACGGGCGTGCGTGCCGATCCCGTGTTCGTATTCCGTCCCGTTCAGAGTGAGTGCTTTGCCAGCGACCGAGCGACGTGCTTGGGGAGTACACCACTCTTGGGCCATCTTGCTGAGGTCGAGGTTCTCCAAGTAAAGAACGTCGGCTGCGGGTTCTTCGGCCTTCGTTGGCATCAACGCCACTCCGAAAGCGATTCCTGCTCCACAGCACACCATCAGCCACCCTGCACGAATCATCATAGCGACCTCCAATGGCGTCCAGACCGACCTACGGCAAGTAGTGTAAGTGGAATGCGGGGGCGGTATTGCCCGAGGTGTCCGTTACCCTTTTCATGCCTCGGAACACCCCCTTTTGGCGGTATTTAACGTTGAAGGCGACCTGGCAGCACTTTAACAGGTCGCCTTCAAAAATCGACGTAAACCCTTCAATTGAAGGGTTTTTAGAGAAGCGGGAGTGGATGGGAATCGAACCCACCGGGAGCCTTTAGCAGACCCCCCACCGGTTTTGAAGACCGTGGCCGGCACCAGCCGTGCAAACACTCCCGAAAGAAAAAATCTGTCGCATGTGCCTAAAAACAAAGGCTTTGCGACGTTTACTGCTGGTATGCTTGAGTTCGGGAGCGAACCCTGTTACCCTTTTGGTTGTCCTTTTGAGGGCCAAGAGGGTAACAGACATGCAGCGACCGAAGCTCCGCAAGAAGACAGTCAAGGGACACCAATACTGGTACACCGCCGCCAGCGGCGGGGCGTACTTCGGCAAGGTGGGCGAAGTCACCTGGGACGCCGCCAAAGAGAAGTTTGCGGAACACATCAAAAGAAGGCAAGTGGAAGCCGTCCCCGTCGAGGCGGTAACGGTCGGCAAACTCTTCGTAGCGTTCGTGGCCTGGGTCAAGGCGCAGCGGAGCGCCGCCCAGTACGACCGTCGTCAGCGGGACTGCTCACGGTTCGCCCGCTTCCGCGTCGCGGGCAGACGGATCGCTGATCTGCCGGCGACCGAAGTCACCGGGGCGATGCTGGAGGCTTGGCGGGAGAACCTCAAGACGGCGAAGCCCGACCGTCCGGCGGGGGAGGAGGCCGGGGACGCGGACGAGAACGACCGCGACAAGGTGGGCCTGGACGCGCAGACACTCCTGCACGCCGAGGTCAGCATCCGCCACGCCTTCAACTGGGGGTGCAAGCACCCCGACCCGGAGAGTTACCTGCCGGTGACGTTCCGCCCGTTCCGGGGCGTCGAGCGGACCCATGTGGACGCCAAGGAGTTGAAGGGGGAAGATCTTCTTTCCGACCGCGAAGTGGACGCCGTGCTGGAGGCCGCGAAGTACGACGTGGACCAGTTCCGAAGGTGGGGCATCGAGCGACACATCGAGAAGCACGGTCGGGCCGGAATGCGGCCCTGCAAGGACGACTTCGCCGACATGATCCGCGTCTACCACGGCACCGGGGCAAGGACCAGCGAACTCGCCCTGGCGAAGGTCGGCCAGTTTTCGGCCCGCGCGCGGCAGATCGTCCTCGGCAAGCACAAGCGGTCGAAGACGACCACCAAGCCGACCGTCCGCCACATCAACCTCAGCGACGAGGTGCTGGCGATCCTCGAACGCCGGTGCGCGGGCCGACAGCCGGACGAGTACATCTTCATGACGGCCTGGAAGACCCGGTGGACCCCGAAGACCTTGAACACCCGGCTCCGGTCGGTCGCCAGGATCGCGCGGGCGATGGGGAACCCGGTGAGGGAAACGACGATCTACGACTTCCGGCACCTGTGGATTTCGGACGCCCTGATGTCTGGGGTGGACATCATCACGGTGGCGAAAATGGCCGGCACCAGCGTGAAAATGATCGAGACGGTTTACGGCCACTTCACGACGAAGCATTACGAGGAGGCCCAGCGGCGGCTCGCCGAGGCCCGCCAGGGCCGCAGGGCCGAAGCCGCCAAGAAGGAGCAAGCGGGGAAGCAGGAGTAGTTAAAGGTCGAGTCCTTCGTAAACCGGCTCCACCGGTGGTGGCTTCGTCCCACGACGCGGCTTTGTCCCACCCGCCGCGACTTTCGGGAGCGTGCGCCGGTATCCAATGTCCCTGAGCTTGGTGAGGTCGGACACTTTGTAGAGGAATGGCCCCCTGCTCGACCCGTGCGGTGAGACGTTCCGGCGCGGCAGACGCCCGCCTCGGACGTGGGCGTTCAAAGTGTCCACGCTGACCTTGAGGAAGTTCGCGGCTTCACGGGTCGTCAACTCGTCCGTCGCTACCAACCCCGGCTTGTCGAGCGGCGAGGCGACAACCTCGATCTGGCCGGCGACCGCCGGCAGGCGGATCGGAAGGTCGTCCAGTCGCCAGTCGATACTGAGGACGTGGTCCGGGTCGAGCCAGCAGCCGATGGCGTCCGCCGACGCTGTGAACAGGTCGCGGGTCAGCGTTTGGGCAAAGGGGTGGACCGGGTGCCGGTCCTCGGCGCTCCCGCACCAGTAGCCAGGGTCGAACTCGCTCAGGTTCTCCACCTCGTCGTCCAGCCCCCACCGCTCGTACTCCAGACGAAGGCTCGGCGTCATCGCGGCCAGGGCCGTCTCGAACACCACCGTCAGCCAGCCGCACATGTGGCCGTCGTCACCGAGGGTGATCGCTCCGGGGGCAGGAGCCTGCTCCAGGGCAGCGAGGGCGATCCAGCCGCTCTCGGCCAGTCGCGCGAATGCGTCCAGGGCGGTGCCGTCGCCGTGGAGACGGATCAACCCTTCGCCGCCCGCCAGGAGGTGCCACTCCTCCCAACGGTCGGCTCGGGCAGCCCGGCTGGCGAACGCCGCCCAGCCCTCCGGGGCGATCTGGTCAGCGTCCCAATAGCGCTGTGCGAGAAGCCCGGAACGGGTCACACCCTCATGTCGGAAGCAGTCCTGAAGACGTTCAAGCTCGCCCCGAAGCGCCGTGTACGGTGAAGTCATCTGCCTGCTCCATGCCGCGTTTCACGATCAGTAAACGCCCTAGCCCTACACGCCCTCCAACGGGGCGTCTTGGAAATCATGTTTCGCCGACGCCCGAACGCATCTGTGGGGAAGTCCGTTCGCCAACGAGGGTTGCCTTAAAAGCCCCCACTCGACAGGATTTCCGAGACAGCCCGTTGGAGGGCGTGTAGGGCTGACGACCGTTTCACGGCGTCAGTGCAGCCATCGTCTACTTCCAACGCCCGGTCGCGACAACTCGAATGGGGTGCAGGTCGCCCCAGACATAGCCTTCTCCGATGATCTCGGCCTCAAGTTCGATCACTTCCAGTTGACCCTTTAGCTCGGGCCAACGCTTCGGGAGCGCCTTCGCCAGCTTCCGCGCCCAGGTCGAGTCCGGGTTCCCGAGCCAGGGGACGAGCGGCGACAGGTCTACCTCGGACCGGGACCAGTCCACCACGTTCGGCATCTGCAGCGCCACCCCGTCGAGCGCACCGCCGAACCACTCTCTCGTCTTGAAGGCGCGGACCTGCTCCTCGGTCGGCGGGACGCGGCCAGCGAGGACGAAGAACATCAACGGGACGCGGACATTCACAACTTTCTTTTCCATGTCTGGTTCTCAACTGGTGGTGTGTAATGATCGGCCTAGGGCGAAGCCGACTGTGTCGTGATCTCTATTCCTGTTTATTATCGACAGTTTCTTCTGACTGTAAAGTTGGTCGCCATCTTTTTTGACGAGCCTTCGTGATGTGGGGGAAATGTTTTTCAGTGACATTTTCCGAGACGGCCAACTTGAGGGCGTGTAGAGGCACGGACGAGGAGGCCGTCAGCGACGACCTAGTCGGCTGGCGATCCTGGGCTTCCCGCGAACTGAATGAGGTGAGGACATGTTCATTCCGCTCGACTATTTCCGCTGCGGCAACTGTGCAGAGTGGCTCCGGTCCCGTGAGGCGAGACGCGGGACGATGTGCCGCTGCCCGTTTTGCGATCAACAGCAGGTGATTCCCGGTGTGAAGAAGGGCTTCTTCGGCAAACTGCTCCTCGTCGTCGGGGGCGGGAGCGGGGACGTGGCATACAGCCTCTGCCCGCACTGCCAGTCGGAGACGCACACAGAGGCGGACGTGTGCCACCACTGCTGCCGGGACTTACCGCCGCTGGTGGGGTGAACCGGACAAGCTCGGCGCAGGCACCGTTTCCGAAGCGGAGGGGGAAGATGAAAGGGCTACGCGCGATGACCGAGCAACATCACGCCGATCCCGTCTGGCGTCTCACCAGCCCGCAGAACGTCGTGATCGTGGAGCGGGAGGGCGTGCGGGTCGGGACGATCTGTGGATTCGACAGGCTGGACTGGGAACAGCCGGAACTGATCGAGATCGTGGCCTGCCCCGCCGCTTGGCGGTCGCTCCCGCTTCGAGTGCAAATGCAGATTTGGTCACGGCTCCTCGGATGCCTTCGAGGGGACCACCCGATTGTCCACGACCGGCCCGAGATCGGGCGGCTTGCCGAAAAAACCTTCCGCGCCATCTGGGACCGGGCCGTAGCGGAGGGCAACACTCGGCTGATCGAAGACCTCGTCGCGGATTGCCCCTTCTGGGGGATGATGAGCCGCGACGAGCTTCTCCAACAGGAACCCAGTGAGCTTCGCCGCTGGCACCGGCTGCTTCTGTTGCCGCGAAACGCCAACGTGCGGGACGGGATCATGGATTTCGTCCGTGCGTTGCGGTACGCCGCCGGGCTACTTGAAACCACTGCTGACACGGAGTGAAGCCATGTTGAGTTTTGTCTGGACTGCCAAGTCGTTCGGCCTCGGCTCGTTTCTTGATGCACTGCATGCGTTCTCGTTGGCGTGTGGCGGCGACGGTGATCCCCTGCCAGTCGCCCACAACGGGACCGTCTACCACGATGCGACCGACTTGGCCTCCGAGCTTTGCGCCGACATCCCCGACGACTCCCGGCTTCGTCTCGAAGCGGGGTACACCCTGTTTGGCCTGTACACGCAGTTCAACGACACCGGCTACGCCTGCGCTGACGGCAACGAGGTCGAGGTGCCAAGCGACGACGATGACGAGGAACACGATAACGACGAAGACGAGGACGAACCTCGTCCGCACCGACCGACAATGGACGCCGCGCTTGTGGCGGCAACGGAGTGCGACGACTGCCGGGGTTACGGGTTCTTGATCTCGCTGACCGGCGACAAGATCCGCGTCGAACTCGCACTGATCTGCGATTTGGGTGGCAAGTGCGAGGTCGAGGTTCTTGAAGGGCCGAACCTTCTGACGGGGCCGATGACCGACTTCGTGGAGCGGTTCAGGCGATCCCTGGCAAAGTAACCCGCTGCCCGAAACACTTCTTCACTGAGAGATCGAGGGCAGGAGCGAAGCAATGACACCCGAAACGAGGCCGTTCTCAGCCGTCGCCTGGGCGATGCTATACCGCATCGCGGACGGGGACGCCGACGCACTGACTCGACTGGTCGGGTACATACGCGACCCCGCCGACTTCGAGAATTAAAGCCCGTCAAACCAACCCGAATTACCAGAGGTGTCAAGATGGCCAACGTTCGTGACAGGAGCGAAGACAGCGACCTCAGACGGCAGGCCGAGGCCGAAGTCCGGGCTATGCTGGGCCGCGCAGTCCCCATTCGAGCCACGACGCTGGTCGAGGCACTCGCAGAGGCGGAAATCATCAGGTCAACCGAGAACATCTTGCTTGCGATGAACAGTCTCTGGGCGTGGTTCAACGCACTTCCGCCTGCCGAACGAGAAGAGATCGGGAGTTTCGACAACAAACGGCGGTTCTGGATCGCAGTCCGGTTTCGTCATCGCCCTCAATAAATGACGGAGCCGTCAACAACTTGACGTGCGAAGACGGTGATGACTGAAGCGGAAGAACAGCGGCAACGAAAAACGTCAACGCTTTGAAGCGACACCTCTCGGAGACACACGATGAAGGACAAGTCAGCCCTGACAATTCGATTCGTCGGGCCGGACGACAAAAGGAAATACCTCGTACAGCGCGGCGACTTCAAGTTTTGGACGGGTGATGGGTTCAGCAGAATCCTTGACATGGCCAAGGTCTTCCGCGACCACGGCGAGGCAGCGACCACCCTCGCCGCTCTCCAGTACCAGCAGTACAAGGGCTTGCCGGTTCGCGCGTTCAAGATGGAATTGAGCTTCCTCCTGGCCGCTGACGATGTCGAAGGGATCGGCCTGGAGCAGATCAAGACGTACATCAGAACCGCATTCAAACTGAGTGTAGAAAATAGCGTCCACGGGGATGGCCCGGTGGACGGGAGCTTTGTCCAGGCGAGGTTGCACATGGCCACCCTGGAGGAAACGGTGCCAAGGCGGACACGCTTCTGACGGCAACTCCGTCCTTCAGCAGCCGCGTCAATTCTCTCCCTCGATGCCCGCCCTCTACAGGAGGTTCAGGCGAACCGGGGCAAAGGAACCCGAACCAAAACTTCCGAGACAGATCGGCGGGAGGCGTGTACCCGGTGAAGCGACGAAAACCTTCCTCACCGAGGCAAGCCATGATCTCCGACCTGAACGAATCCGAGTACGAAGTCCTGAAGGCGTCGATCCGCGAAGCCGGTCGCATCATGGTCCCCGTCGTGGTGGCTTCTGACGGCGAGGTCATCGACGGCAAGGGCC
>JBBRUN010000210.1:0-8819 GCA_038247765.1 Gemmatales bacterium
ATGCCGGCGCAGCGAGACGCTTTCGCCAAGATCAGAATGACGGCGCGAACGCGATTTTCATGGCCTACAGCATGCCGCGAGACAGGCGGTTGTACGGGAGGTTCAAAGCGAACCGCCGACGCGAAGTTGTTGCCACATTGGAAATGCCGAGAATTCGGTTTCAGTTTCGGAGCTTTCGGAGCTTTCAGCGAGGGGGGTATGCAGAATGACCGAAAGCTGAAATCGAAATCGGACATCCTCCGCCAGAATCCGTTGGCGCACACCCTTCAGTCGATGGTCAGTCGCATTTGCACCGTGCCGATTTGGATCACGTCGTTCGGTTGGAGCACGCGTTGCTGCCCTGGAAAGAGCCGGGTGCGGTTGACGAACGTGCCATTCAAGCTGTTCAAATCTTCGATCAATACCGCCCGGCCGTCGAACAGAATGCAAGTGTGTTGGCGGGACGTCCAGACCCGTTCGACCGGCTCTTGGTTGGTCAGGTCGATATCGACGGGCTGATGCACCGTCCGGCCCATCACGTTTTTGCCTTCCAAGATCGGGAACGATACGCCGAGCTTTTCGCCGCGGATCACTTCCAACCTCGGCTTGACGGCGATGCGCGTGCCCGGTTTCGGCTTCGCCCGATCGGAGGCCGTGCCGCTGTTCAAGGCGAGCTTGGTGGGGGCATCGAAGCAATCGGGGGTCGCCCGGATGGCATCGGCGTGTTTCAAACTGCTCGAGGGCCGCGTGAGTACCGAAGGCGAAGTCTCGGCGCGGTGCGAACTCGGCCCAGAGTGGAACGGGTTGGGCGTCGCGGCGTGCGTTTGCGGCCGGTCCGCCGTGGCCGTGGCGATGCCGTTCTCGCGGAATTTGAACTTCCCGCAGCGGGTGCAACAATCGGTGCCACTCGCATTCACAAATAAGCAGATCGGGCAAATGTTCATGGAAGCACCATCCAAACCGAGCCTCGACAAATGGGGTCGAAAAAGGATTACCCAAGCATGGCACACACTCGGGCGTGCGGCCAATGCGATTGGTCGCGATCGCGACGCCGCAGGGCAAATGCGTTCCGGGCCACCGGGCCGCAGTTAATCCCCAGCTCGACTCCGGGCTTGTTTTTTACACAAGCCTAAACAAACTTACGACTCAGACACGAGAACCGCGAGCCCGAAACCGGCCACCGACAGCGGAGCGCCCGAAGGCACGACAACCCCCAAGTTTTCCGGAAAATAGTCTTCGGGACTCGGTGCGGCGGTGTCGATCAGCATCCGCCAACGTCGGCCCGTCGGCGATTTCGGCACGGTGATGGTCGCGCCCGTCGGCGCACCGTTCATCACGACGAGGAAATCGGTGTCCGGTTGATCGAGTTCCAAATCGTCGCGGCCGTGGAATCGGCCGTCGAGAGTGTAAACCAAAAGCCGCGACTCGTCCGTGAAGTCGGGCAAGTCGGGCTTTTGGCCGTGCCAGCGGATGTCGGACGTCAACGGCGTGAGGGTGCCGCGCAGGAATGTGTTCCGCCGCAACACCGGGTGTCGTTTCCGCAGCCAGATGAGCTCGCGCACGAAGCGGACGAACCCGGCGTTCGCCTCGCCGAGTTTCCAATCGACCCACGACAACTCGTTGTCTTGGCACCAGGCGTTGTTGTTGCCCCGCTGCGTCCGAAGGTGTTCGTCCCCGGCCAGAATCATCGGCACGCCCTGCGACAGCAGCAGTGTCGCCATCAGGCTCTTCGCCCGGCGCTCCCGCAGCGCCCGGATCGCGGCTTTGGTCGTCGCCCCTTCCGCGCCGCTGTTCCAGGCGCAATTGTTGCCGTGGCCGTCGCGATTGCCTTCGCCGTTGGCGTCGTTGTGCTTCTCGTTGTAGCTCACGAGGTCCATCAGCGTGAAGCCGTCGTGGCAGGTGATGAAATTGATCGTCTGCGCCGGTGTGCCGCCGGCCGGTCCGAAGATGTCGGCGCTGCCGCAAACGCGGCTGGCCATCATCGGGGTGAGGCCGAGGTCGCCTTTCCAAAACTTGCGGACGTCGTCCCGGTAGCGGTCGTTCCACTCGGCCCAACGGTTCCCCGCCGCGAACTGCCCGACTTGGTACGCACCGCCCGCGTCCCACGGCTCGGCGATCAACTTGGTGCTGGCCAAGATGCCATCGTCGGCAATCATTTCGATGGCCGGGGCGTTGGCCATGACGTTCCCGCGCCGGTCCCGCCCGAGTACCGATGCGAGGTCGAAGCGGAAGCCGTCGACGTGCATGTCGGTCACCCAGTAGCGCAGGCAAGTGACGATGAGTTCGCGGACGATCGGGTGATTGCAGTTCATCGTGTTGCCGACGCCGGAATAATTCAGGTAGTTGCCGGCTTCGTCGAGCAGGTAGTACAGGTCGTTATCGAAACCGCGGAAGTGGTAAGTGCGGCCTCGGTCGTCCCCTTCGCCGCTGTGGTTGAATACGACGTCGAGGTAGACTTCGATGCCGGCTTCGTGGAAAGCCTTCACCATGTCGCGGAATTCGTCGTCTTGGCCGTGCGCGGCCCCGGTGGCGGCGAAGGCGGCTTTCGGCGCCGCGAAGCCGATGGAGTTGTAGCCCCAGTAATTCGTGTGTTTCTCGCCGGTGTCGGGGTTCTTGAACGGGCAATCGCATTCGTCGAATTCGAAAATCGGCAACAGTTCGACGGCGGTGATCCCCAGCCACGACAAGTACGGAATTTTCTCGGCGAGGCCGCGGAACGTCCCCGGCGCGGCGACGTGCGAATCCTTGCCGATGGTGAAACCGCGGACGTGCAATTCGTAAATGATCGTGTCTTCGGCCCGCGTGAGCAATTGCGAGTCGTGACCCCAATCGTAGGGGGCCGAGCGGACGTACAAACTCCTTCGGGCCGTGCGTTCCGGATCGGCTTCGCAGGTGCTCGCCCAATTCGCGCCATTGGAAATGGCCGTGGCGCACGGGTCGATGAGCAGCCGCGTCGGGTCGAACCGGTGCCGCGGTCCTTTCGGCCCGCTGACGCGGAAGCCGTAACCGAACACCTCGGGGAGGCTTTCGACGCGGATGTGCCAGTGGTCCCCGGTGCGATTGGCTTTGCGATCCAGCGCAATTTCGGCGAGCGGCCGAGATCCCCCGGCTTCCGGCAGAATCACGAGCGTCACGCTTTCGGCGTGCCGGCTGATGACGGCGAAGTTCACCCCGTTCGGGGCCCGGCTCGAACCAAGCGGCAGCGGCCGGCCGCGCGTCGTCGGGAATGCGGACATTCGGGAGCCTCGCAGAGTCGATATCGTTACCACTGATTTACGGAACCAAGCGGAGTCGATCCATCGCACATTGGCTGCCGAACCGGTGAAAGGCTACTTGATGTTCTGGAATTGCTCGGCTTTGAAGAGCGACACCTTCAAATTGTAATCGACGAGTGCGAAGGTCTTGGTGTCGTGCGAGATAGCCGCGAGAACCGCTCGCGATCCAATATGCCTAGCCATACTAATTTCTAATTTCTTGAACTCGGGATCGTGCGACACGCAATCGAATTCGCAAAATGGTTCGCTACCCACTTCCGTATAGTTACTTCAATGCAATCAACCGGCTCCGAGCCTTCATGTTTACCGACGTCTCTCACCTCATCGCGCGGAACCCGGCGGGGCACCACTACGGCGTCGCCGTGTTCGACGCCGATGGCGACGGTACCTCAGAGATGTTCGTCTGCGGGTTCGGCGGGCCGAATCGCCTGTTGAAATGGGACGGACATTTACTGCGGGACGCGGCCCCGAAAAGCTTGGCCGACGACGGCGCCCGCGCCGTGGCCGCCGCCGCCGGGGACTTCGACGGGGACGGCCGCGAAGAACTGTACGTGATGAATGCGGACACCTTCGCCGGGCCGAAGGAACTCGCCGACCGGCTCTTCGCCCGCACCGCCGACGGCACTTGGGACGATCTCTTTTCCAGACCCCACAACCGCGCGGCCCGCAACAGGATGTCCGGGCGCTCCGTCGCCGCCATCGACCGGCGCGGCACCGGTCGCTACGGTTTTTTCGTGGCGAACTTCGGCAAACCGTTCCGCCTATTCGAACTCTCCGCCGAGGGGGCGATCCACGACATCGCCCCGGCGCTGGGCATCCACCCCAGCGCAGGCGGCCGCGGACTCTGGGTCGGCCCGCTCGCCTCGGATCGCACCGATATTTTCTGCGCCAACGAGGGCGGCCCGAACTTCCTCTTCCGCAACACCAGCTTGGGCACGTTCCTCGAAATCGCCTCGGCGGTGAACCTCGCCGATGCGCTCGAGCACGGCCGCGGGGTCGCCGTCCTCGACGCCGACGGCGATGGCCAGCTCGACGTCGTAACCGGGAATTGGGAAGGCCCGCACCGATTGATGCTGCGCCAGCCCAATGGTACCTTCAAAGACCGCGCCACGCCGGCGATGGCGCTGCCCAGCCCCGTGCGCACTGTCATCGCCGCCGACTTCGACAACGACGGCTACGAGGAACTCTTCTTCAACAATATGGGCGAGGCGAACCGGCTTTTCAAATACGACGAGGGCGAAGGGAGCTGGCGGATGATCGACGCCGGCGCGGCGCTGGAAATCGAAGGCTCCGGAACCGCCGCCGCCGTGGGTGACATCGACAACGACGGCGCATTGGAATTGCTGATCGCCCACGGCGAGCAGCCCCCGCAACCGCTGAGCCTATACCGCGCCGCGAGGACCACCGCGAATTGGATCCGCATTTTACCGTTGACGCGGCACGGCGCCCCGGCTCGCGGGGCGCTCGTCCGTCTCACCGCGGGTTGGCGCGTCCAGACGCGCGTCATCGACGGCGGCAGCGGCTACTTGTGCCAGATGGAACCGGTCGCCCACTTCGGCTTGGGCCGCATCGACACGGTGGAATCGGTGCGGATCACGTGGCCCGACGGAGCGAACCGCACGATGGAATCGCCCCCGTGCCGGCACACGGTCCGCATCCCGTATCCTGGGTGATCATCGGGTCGTTGCCGGCGCGAACAAACTGAGCCGGCGGAGTCGAACGGGGTTGCGACATCTGCAAATTCTGCCGGATCTCGGCGAAGCAGAGAATCGACGTGATTCACGCTAATAAACGGCCAAGAGTTGGGCATCCGAGAGCTAATAACCGCCAAATTCTCAGCAAGAGAATCGCATGGAGTAGGACTCGGTTCCCTACCCGCAACAACCAGGCGAAGCTCTTGAGCAATCGAGTTGTGTCCAGGCCTAAGCAAGCTCCCCGAGGCGGTCTCAACTCGATTACGGGGTTCGTCGAACTAGGCACCTTACAGATCAAGAGGTTACATCGAATTCCGATCATCGCTATCTCCCCCTGGAACAGCCCCTCCGACCCAAAACCGAACACGGAGCCCGCGCCGAAAGAACGCCGCGATCCGCTGAAGCTGGCCCGCTACTACCAGTCGCTTCTCGACACTGGACGGTTCGAGAGTCGGGCGGCTCTGGCCCGCTACCTCGGCGTCAGCCGGGCAAGGGTAACGCAGGTGCTGAAACGACTGAACGCAGTTCCGGCCGGGTCACACCGATGAACTTTGCCACCCGGAAGGTCACCTTCGCCGACGTCTTCACAGGCTCTTGACCCGACCAGTCGCCCCAATAGAACCGTGTCGGGCCGAACGGCCAGTCCGGACCGAACCGCGACGGATAGTGCTTGAAGGCGACCGGTCGGTTACTGCCTTCCTTGTACCAGAATTCGTCCGACGGACAGCCGGGGACGAACACCTGAAAGCGGAAGTTGCAGAACTGAACAACGCTCCACAGGTACGGCTCGGCGGCGTCCCCTGTCCGACGGAGAATGACCACCTCGTTCGCGTTCTCGTTGATCGGCCCGGGGGTAACGGCGACGTGAACCGGAAACTGCGACAAGCGCAACTGCCGCCGACCCATCAGCCAGTCGATCGCATTCTGACACTGAGTGATGTCCGCCGTCGGGCAGACCGAGCAGGCGATCTTCACCAAGGCCATCGCCGCTCGGATCGGGACGTGAGGCTGGGACGAGGTGTCGCCGGTCAGTTCGATCTCTTCCGGTCCACCCTTCGCGAGCAGTTCGTCCGGGGAATGCGGGTAGGGAACGTGAATCGACAGTCCCGATTCCACGGCCTCGACCACCAATCCATCGTCACCCTTGAACTTCGGCTTCTTCTTCTTTTTCCCAGCGACCCGAGCGACAGCGCGGGCCAGGTTCGACCATTTGCCGAGTTGGTCTTCGTAATTCTGCCCCAACGTCGTGTTGCAGTCGTTGCACTCGTTCAGCGAGAAGAGCGATTGGTTCCCGAGCAGGTTCGAAACGGCATGGGCGTCGTTCTTGAACTTCGCCTGGGTCGTGTCCCGACCACAAAAGCGGCATTGCCGTCGGTCCGGGTTGTCGAGGGGAAGCAGGATCGGTCGCGGCGCTACGAGGGGGTAGTGGGCGATGACCTCGTAGTGCTCGTCGAAGTACTGACGTGCGTCTGCGTCTTCTTCTCGTGGTGTCATGGTGCAGATGCGTCTCCGGCCACACTGGGCCACCCCACTGGCTTGGGCTGAACAATTTGGGCCTATTCTACCGGATGCGCTGTAGTCGGCTGAGGTTCAAGTGGATTGCTGAGCGAGGCCAGTCTCAGATCTTCGTGATTCGACATCCTGGTATCCGTCGCTGATGGACTCTGGATGGTTTGAAAGCCGGGCCGCGCTCGCCCGATACCTCGGCGTCAGCCGGGCAAGGGTGACGCAGGTGCCGAAGAGGCTACCGGTTGCCCAGATGGGTGAGCACAAGTGACCGGTTCTCACGATCCGAAGAGTTCTCCCTGAGTCCAATCGCCAGGCGGTAGCGTCGATCAATGCCGTCAGGCACCGCCTTGGCCACTCAATCGTAGAATTGATCATGCGGGTGGACTTCCACTTGTTGGATGATGCCGATGACTCGTTGGCAGGGATGGCGGACAGGCTGCTGGGCACACCGTGTACTCCGTGCCGGATCGCCTCTAGTGGCGATTTGAAAAGTCGGAGATCTGGAGTGTGGCGAATACCAAGTGCCGTGAGGGTTGGTTTGCGGCAACGAGTCGCTGACTGTATCTTGCCTCTGCCCGAACCCGCAGGACCGGCGAAGCATCCTCCTGAGGATACCGTATCGTCGCTCTGGATCCTCTAACAGCGTTCGGAGCCAATCATGCTCTTCAGCGAACTACAGAAACTCGCCAATGGCGCCGGTTTCCACAATATCGACCTTCATATCCACTCGTATGGTGCATCGCACGACGTGAAGGATGCGGGCATGACGCCCGAGGCCATCGTCGATTCGGCTGTCAAGCAGGGTCTCCGGGTCATTGCGATCACCGACCACAACTCGAACGTCAACGTCGAAAAGGCCATCGCGCACGCCCAACAAAGCTACGCTGGCGAGATTCTTGTCCTCGCAGGGGTCGAAGTAACGACGGCACATGGCCATCTTCTCGTCTACTTTGCCCCGGAGCGTACTGCCGATCTCTCAAAATTCCTCTCTCGCATCGATCTGGTCGGGGAAATGGGGCACGACAATACTCGCACCGCGAAATCGATGGCCGATACCATCGCCGAGGCGGAGAAACTCGGCGGCATCTGCGTGGCCGCTCACATCGACCGAGAGAAGACTGGATTCGAGAAGTTTGCCCCAGGCTTTCAGAACTGGAAGCGCGACATCCTGATGAGCCCGAGCCTCTACGGCCTTGAATGCGATGCGATCGATGCACTGGGATGGTACTCGGACCTGGACGAGGCGGGCTCGGCTGGGGCCGAACGCAAGAAGATGCTTGCGGCACGGCGGCTGAAGGTGGTGGGACGTCAGCACCTTGCCCACCTTCAAGGCTCTGATTCTCACGCGCTGCGTGACTTCCATCACACACGGCCGAACAAGAAATGGACCCGGATGAAGCTGAACGACCTGACGTTCAATGCGTTTCGGGTCGCAATGACCGACCCTTCGGCCCGTGTCCGAGCTTCCGCTTGCATCCCGCGTTCTTTCCCGCGAATCCGTGGCTTGGTCGTGACCGGCGGCTTTCTTCACCAGGAGACGATCCATTTCAGCGACAACCTCAACTGCTTCATCGGAGGCCGCGGAACCGGAAAGTCGACCGCCATCAGGACCATCGCGTACGCGTTCGGGCTGAACGACGATTTCGGCGAGTGCGACAACTGCCCGGACTCCGTCATCGTCTTCTGCGAGGATGCGAACGGCATCCTATACCGTTACACCCGCACGCGCGGCGGCGATATCGAAGTGAAGGCAAAAGAAGACAGTTCGATCGACGACGTTCCGGTGGACTCGTTCCGTATCGAGTACTTCGGCCAAGGAGAACTCTCCAAGGTTGCCGAGGATCCGCTCACGTACCCGCAGCTCTTCCAAGACTTCTTGGACCGGCACACGACTCTCCGCGACCTGATGGAGACCGAAGAATCGCTGACCACGGCTCTAAGCGAAAACGCCGGCCGCCTGAACCCCTTGGAGAGTGCGTTTGGGCAACTGCCCCAGAAGAAAAAGACGCTTGAGGAGATCGAAAAGAAACTGAAGGTTGCAGAGGACGGTAACCTCCGCGATGTGGTTGGCAAGCAGAGCAAGCTCGCGTCCGAGAAGGCTGTCCGGGAGGCGGCCGAGAAAATCGCCTCCGATTTCCGGCAAGGCTTCAACCTGAATGGGGTACTCAGGAGTTTCGACCAGATTCTGAAGACGGCAGGTACGTGCACAGACGACGGCGTTTTGAACCTCCCCACGTTTGGCGGACACTGAGTTAAGGGTGTAAACTCCAATCGAGGAGATCACCCGTGGCCAAGACCAAGACCAAAATCCGGCGCACCTTCACGAGCGAGTACAAGCTCCAAGCCGTGCAGCTCGTCACCG